>PEUD01000145.1:7300-12753 GCA_002780805.1 Candidatus Omnitrophica bacterium CG02_land_8_20_14_3_00__42_8
TGGCTTTCCCCGCTTCAGTTTTAGCCTTCTGGATAATTTCATCAGCAAGCTTCCTCGCGTCTCCAAGTATTTTTTCCGCGTCTTTTCCTGCCTTATCCTCGATTGCCCTGGCCTTCTCTTCCGCTGATTTTATCCCTTCCTGATTTATTTTTTCAAGAAGGGCTTTTAAATTTTCTGACATCTCTCACCTCTATATTTTAAAGATATTTCTTTTGGCAGGAATTCGAATACTACACCAGCTCTTTATACAGCCTCTCTGCTTCCTGTGGATTTTTGACTATAACAACAGGGCAGGGGGATTCCCTGAATATCCTTTCACCCTCGCTGTAAAGCGCCTCTTTCCAGGACAAGACCTCTTTTAAATCCCCCATAACCAGCAAATCAGCCCCTAGTTCTTTTGCCTTGTTGGCTATTTCGCTATGAACCTCTCCTTTTAAAATCAAGTGTTCAAATTCCACTTTTTTATTTTCCGCCAGGACTTTAACCCTTTGCATAAAAAGCCTGGACTGCTGTTCCATGTCTATCTCGTATTCCTTTGCTTCAATCTCCACGAATACCCTGCTTCTCAATAATTCCTGTATTGCGTTCTCGTCTATAACGTAAATGGCGATCAATTTTACCTGAAGGAGCTTTGCGAGATATATCGCGTACTTCGCGGTAATTATAGAAGCTGGCCCGCTTGCAAGCGGGACAACGATATTCTTCATATATGCTCCATGTCCGTCTTTCGTGACTCGTCGTTCGTAGTTCGTAACAAGCTACAACGAATCACGATTCACGAATGACGAGCGACGAAACTTATCCTTTCCTTTATAAGCTTCAGCATTGAGAACGCTTCTCTCGAATCTTCGTCAAGCCTGTCGTTTATATATTTTACGCTGTCTTCATAAAAAGGCAGGTATATCTTTTCAAGGGCATTTACCTTTCTTATTGTTTTCTGGACTTCCTTGGCAATCCTTATAAGAGCGATCTTTTTTTCCGCAAGCTGGATTATCAGCTTCAGGATTTCTTTGAACCTTATTATAACTTCATCCACATAAAAACTTACTTCATACGCGCTATAGTACGGGGGGTTTTCTTTTACGTTCATGTTTATTATAGGCAGGCTTACGCCCATGATTCTTCTCTCTGAAATAGAAAGGCTTGTTTTTATGTCTATTGAAAAACTCAATTCTTCCAACCTTTTTCTGCCCATTATAACAATGGTTTTATCCATGAGCCCATACGCGCCCTGCATGGCAATATCCACCTCGCGCTGGAGCTTGTCCACGATATGGACGACAGAAGTCAGCTCATTTATAAGAATCCTTCTTTTCTCGTCTAAAAGCGCATGGCCTTCCCTCGTGAGAGACAATAATTTCTTGGACTTTAAAAGATTTGTTTTTGTGGCGGCAATATTAATTTTCACCCAGCTCTTCCTTCCTATATGTACCCCAGCCCTAAGGAAGGGCTGGGTTCATTGTTTTTTCTTGTAGCTACTGAGAAACGCAAAAGTAATGGAATAATTTGTCATTGTGAGCGAAGCGAAGCAATCTCAAAAACAGATTGCTTCGTCGTCGCTGAAAAACGCTCCTCCTCGCAATGACAGTCATTATGACAGAATTTCATTATTTTTATTGTTTATGCGTAAGTCAGTAGCAGGGAACGGTTTCAAACCGTTCCCTGCTTCTTTTTATAATATTTCTTTAAATCTTCCTCGCGTATTCTAACAAGTTCTTCTGCTGGAAGAATTGAAATCACATCCCACCCAAGGTCCAGCCCTTCTTCCAGGGTCCTGCGCTCCATGGGGCCCTGGCTCAGGAATTTTTTTTCAAAATCTTCTCCGAATTTCAGATAAAGTTTATCCAGGCCGGAAAGTTCTTCTTCTCCTATGATTGACGCGAGCGCCCTGACATCTTTCACGTGGGCGTAACACGCGAATAACTGCGAAGCCAAAGACGGATGATCATCTCTGGTGAGGCCTTTTCCTATATTATCTTTCATGAGCCTTGATAGAGACGGAAGCCCTGCTATAGGAGGATATATCCCCCTATTGTACATCTCCCTCTCGAGAACAATCTGGCCCTCAGTAATGTAACCTGTAAGGTCAGGTATAGGATGCGTGATGTCATCGTTAGGCATTGTGAGAATCGGGATCTGCGTTATAGAACCTCTGATTCCTTTTATCATGCCCGCTCGCTCGTATATGCTGGCTAAGTCGCTGTAAAGATATCCGGGATAGCCTTTTCTCGCGGGTATCTCGCCTCTTATCGAGGAAACCTCTCTCAATGCCTCGCAATAATTCGACATGTCTGTCATGATTACGAGGACATGCATGTTTTTCTTGAACGCCAGGTATTCCGCGCAGGTCAATGCCAGCCTGGGGGTTAAAAGCCTTTCTGTCGATGGGCTGTCAGCCAGGCTCAAAAATACCACAACCCTTTCAAGGACCCCTGATTCCTCGAAACTTTTTTGAAAAAATCTCGCCGTATCATATTTAACGCCCATGGCCACGAAGATGACGCAGAAATTTTCTCTCTTCACCTGCGACTGGCGCGCGATCTGCGTGCCGAGAAGGTCATGCGGCAGTCCGCTTCCTGAAAATATTGGAAGCTTCTGTCCTCTTACGAGCGTGTTCATGACGTCTATTGAAGAAATGCCTGTCTCTATAATATTTTCCGGATAATTTCTTGAAACAGGGTTTATCGCCAGGCCGTTCACGTTTACCATTTCATCGCATACAGGCCTTGGCATACCGTCCAGAGGATTACCCAGGCCGTCAAAAACCCTGCCTAAGACCTCTTCAGATACTCCCATTAAAAGCGGCTTTTCTTTAAAATTCACCCTGCAATTTTTTATAGCCAGGCCGCTTGTGCCTCCCAGGACTTCCACGACCGCAAAACCTTTGCCGACTTCAAGCGTAATCCCCAGCCTGGATCGCCCCTCATCATCAACTATCTCCACAATCTCATTATATCCTACGTTATGAATATTGCGTATGATGAAAATAGGCCCTCTTATTTCTTCCAGTCCGGCATATTCCCTTAGATTATACTCTTTCATTCTGACTCCTCTTAATCACCCCAACCGCCACGCGGTTTCAAGTATCAAAATTCCAATTCTTCCAAAGCATTCTCTACTTCTTTAGGGAGCTCAGCTAATTTATCCATGTCTTCTTTTGACTCTGAATACTTAAACCTCATCTTAGTGAGCTCCTGATAAATAGGACTCTCTTTTATTTCGCTTATGTTTATGCCTTTTTTAATAAGCTCGTCGCTTTTCCGGTAAAACTTGATTATGGATTTCAACATCAGAAATTGTTTTCTGCCCGAGGAATACGCGTCGATATCATCAAAAGCGCTCTGCTGTAAAAATGTATTCTTGAACATGGTGCACGTCTCAAGTATCAGCCTCTGCCTGTGCGGCAATACGTCAGGCCCTACTAGTTTCACAACCTGAAGAAGCCTTTGTTCTTTCTGCAAAAGTTCCATTATAGCGTATCTGGAAGAAAGCCATTCCTTGTCAATATTTTTATGCCACCAGTCTTTCACGTCGTCCAGATATTCTGAATAGCTGTCTATCCAGCTTATGGAAGGATAATGCCTTGCGTTTGCCAGGTCTCTGTCAAGCGCCCAGAAACAGCGTATGAATCTTTTTGTGTGCGATGTAACAGGCTCTGAAAAATCTCCTCCCGGAGGCGATACAGAAGCGATAATGGTAACAGAGCCGTTTTCATTATTAAGGGCCTTGATTTTGCCTGCCCTTTCATAGAATTCAGCGAGCCTTGAAGGAAGATACGCGGGAAATCCTTCTTCAAGAGGCATCTCCTCCAGCCTGCCTGAAAGCTCTCTTAGCGCTTCTGCCCATCTTGAAGTAGAATCTGCCATGAGCGCGACATTATAACCCATATCCCTGTAATACTCGGCGAGCGTAATGCCTGTATAGATGCTCGCTTCTCTCGCCGCTACAGGCATGTTGGACGTATTTGCTATGAATATGGTCCTTTCCATGATAGGCCTTTTAGTAGCCGGATCGATAAGCTTTGGGAAATTTAAAAGAATGTCTGTCATCTCGTTTCCTCTTTCCCCGCAGCCCACATAGATAACTATATCGGCATTGCTCCACTTGGCAATCTGGTGCTGGAGAACTGTTTTGCCTGTGCCGAATCCTCCCGGCACGACAACACATCCGCCCTTGGCGACAGGAAACAGTGTGTCAATAACTCTCTGTCCGGTAATAAGAGGCTCATTTACAGGAAGCCTTTCTCTGTAAGGCCTGGGACGCCTGACAGGCCACTTTTGATACATGAAAATCTCTTTTTCAGAATCCTTTTCTATCAATACCGCGATTTTTTCTTCTAAAGAATATTCGCCTTCTTTGGCAATCCATTTAATCTTTCCATCAGCATCCGGCGGAACTAAAATCTTGTGTTTTATCAAATGAGTTTCCTGAACTTGTCCTATGGCTTCTCCCGGCTTTATATAATCGCCTTCTTTTTTCAAAGGCGCGAAATGCCATTTCTTTTTCTTGTCCAGGGCACTGACGTGAACGCCTCTATTGATATAAAAACCCTCTTTTTCTTTTAATATCTCAAGCGGCCGCTGTATCCCATCGTAGATGTTTCCCAACAGCCCTGGCCCTAATTCAACGTACAAAGGAAATCCCTGCGTATAAATAAGGTCCCCTGCTTTAAGCGACGTGGTATCTTCGTAAACCTGGATAGAGGCTTTGTCGTCTTTTAATCTTACAACCTCTCCGACAAGATGCTCTTCTCCGACTTCCACCATATCCAGCATTCTCAAAAAAGTAACATCTTCCGCTTCAACAACAGGCCCCATCACTCTGTATATTTTGCCCGCGGCCTTTAACATCTCTAGAACGCCCCCTTCAATAAATCCATATATATATCATCATACAGCCTTTTAAACCTTGCAGAAAACGTATTATCATAAATAAGCCTGGAATCCTTTGACTGCACAATCACGCCTATATCTTTAAAATCGCTTTTTTTAAATTCCAGCACAACGCCTTTTATGTTTTTAATGGAAATTGATTTTATTATATTTTCATCAAGCGCTGAATACAAGACAACAGCCTCAGCCTCTCCTATCACATCAATACCTTCTGATACAGCCTTCTCCAGAAACTCTCTATAACCCTGGTTTTCCCTGAATTCCGAGGCTATCTCTTTTACCTTTTCAAACACTGCACCTATAAACCTGCCTTTTTCTTCCAAAAAAAGTTTTTTCTTCTCAAGATTCAGCGTAGAAAATATTTTTTGCTTAATTTTTTCTACTTCAAGATCGTTTTTCTTGAGTATTTCTTTCTTTTTATTTTCCGCCTCATGGTTCGCTTCTTTCAGGATTTTGGATTTTTCTTTTACGGCGCTTGTAAGTATAGAATCTGCCTGGGCGGACGCGTCTTCTATTATCTTTCTGCAGATTCCCCCAGCATCGTCTATCTTTGCCTTTGAA
>PEUD01000039.1:0-3919 GCA_002780805.1 Candidatus Omnitrophica bacterium CG02_land_8_20_14_3_00__42_8
GACTTCGCTCGGGACAGGTAAATTGGGCAGCTACAATATATTGTGTATTATAATTCAGCAGAGAGGATTACGACACAGTCTGAGTGTAAACTTAGAGGCAGGTTATAGTGGAAAATAAGTTATTGCGGATTATAGACGCGAATTTAAACAGGACGCGCGAGGGGTTAAGGGTTTGCGAGGATATAGCCAGGTTTTCATTGCGCGATAAGGGCGCTACAAAGGCCTTAAAAACAATAAGACATGGCGCGACAAATCTGATGCTGAAATCAAAAAAGATATCCTTTCCCGAACTTTTGTCCAGGAGAGACACGGCAAAAGATAAAACAAAATTTATAGATTTTACGCCCGGCCCGGAAATAGAAATTTCAGGCATTTTCATGTCTAACATACAGCGCGTTAAAGAATCTTTAAGAGTTCTGGAAGAGTGTTTTAAAATAATAGACGGGAAAATAAGCCGGGGATATAGAAAGCTCAGGTTTGATACCTATGATGTTGAAAAAAGAATCGTTAAAAAAGCTGGGATTATATCTTGTAACAGATAAATGACGCAGATAGAGTTTGCAAAATTGAATAAAATTTCGCCTCAGATGCGATTCGTTTCAAAAAATGAAGGCATGTCTTTGGGGTTATTAAAAACCCGCATAAAAGAAGGAGGAATCGCCCTTATAAAAAATTCAAAAAGAAAAATAAATCCATGCGCGGTAGGGGAAGGGCTTCGCGTAAAAGTAAACGCAAACATAGGCACATCCAAAGACAGCTACGGCATCAATAAAGAACTCAGGAAGATGGCTATCGCGATAAAATACGGGGCAGACGCGGTAATGGATTTAAGCACCGGGGGGGATATAAAAAAGATCCGCAGATCAATTCTAAAGAACTCAACGGTACCCGTAGGCACTGTCCCTGTGTATGAGATAGCTGTCATCGCGGCAAAAAAAAGAGGCAGTATCTCCCGCATAAGAACTCAGGACATCCTGGAAACCATGGAAGCTCAGGCGTCGGAGGGAGTGGACTTTTTTACCATTCACTGCGGCATAACGCAGAATGCCATAGAAAGGCTTAAAAAACAGAAGCGGCTTATAAATATAGTTTCAAGAGGAGGTTCTTTTCTCGCGGAGTGGATGATTGTAAATAAAAAAGAAAATCCTTTTTATGAATATTTTGATGACATCCTTAAGATTGCAAAAAAATATGACGTGACGCTTAGCCTGGGGGACGCTTTAAGGCCGGGTTCGATTGCGGATGCTACTGACAGGCCTCAGATGCAAGAACTTATTACATTAGGGGAGCTTGCCGATAGAGCCAGAAAAAACAATGTCCAGGTAATAATAGAAGGCCCGGGCCACGTGCCGTTGGACCAGATAGAGGCAAATATCATTTTACAGAAAAGATTGTGCAATAATGCGCCTTTTTATGTCTTAGGCCCGCTGGTAACAGATATAGCCCCGGGATACGATCACATAACCGGGGCCATAGGAGGCGCCTTGGCCGCTTTCTATGGCGCGGATTTTTTGTGTTACGTAACGCCGTCCGAACATCTCGGGATACCCGACGAAGAAGATGTAAAAAACGGTGTCATAGCCTTCAGGATAGCCGGTCATGCCGCAGATATAGCAAAGAGAGTGCCTGGCGCCATGAACTGGGATAAGGCCATGTCAGAGTTAAGGGTGAAGAGAGATTGGAATGGTCAAATTAAAAAATCCATAGACCCCATTAAAGCAAAGAAGTATAGAAAATCTTCCATATCAATAGACAAAGACTTTTGCACAATGTGCAGCGATTATTGCTCCATGAAAATCATGGAACAATGTTTCAAATAGGCTAAGTTGACACTCTGACATTGTCAGAGTGTCAACTTATAGGAAGGGATAGAGGGTTATGAAAGAAATACTTGTCATAGGTTCAGTGGCGCTGGACACCATCACATCTCCTTCCGGATATTCAAAAGAAATACTGGGAGGGTCCGCGACTTATTTTTCAATAAGCGCCAGTTTTTTTGCGCCTGTAAACCTGGTGGCGACAGTAGGCATGGATTTTCCAGAAAAACACAAAAAAACAATAAAATCTTTCGGCGTAAACTTAGAGGGACTTGAAGTAAAAGAAGGCAGGACTTTCAGGTGGGAAGGGTCTTATGTCAAAGACTTGAATTGCGCAGAAACCATTGAAACGCAGTTAAACGTATTTGCAGAATTTAAGCCCCTTCTTCCAAAAAGATATGAAAAAAGCAAGTACGTCTTTTTAGCCAACATAGACCCCGATCTTCAGATATTCATACTCAAAAAAATTGCCGGCAAAAGATTTATAGGCTGCGATTCAATGAATCACTGGATTAAAAATAAAAACAAGCCCCTTAAAAATATGATAAAGAAAACCTCCATAATATTTCTGAATGACTTGGAGGCGAAGATGCTTTCGGGAGAGTCCAATATGCTGAAAGCCGGGAGGCATCTTCTTTCTCTGGGGCCGAAATTCGCGGTTGTTAAAAGAGGGGAATACGGTGCGATATTATTTTCCAAAGATTTTGTATTTATGGCGCCTGCCTATCTTCTGGAAGATGTAAAGGACCCGACAGGAGCGGGGGATACATTTGCTGGCGGATTTATGGGATATCTGGCAAAGATGGATAAAATAAGCGAAGGGACTATGAAAAATGCCCTTATATGGGGCAGCGTAATGGCTTCTTTCGCAGTGCAGGATTTTAGCATAAATAGATTTTTAAAAATAACAAAGAAGGATGTAAATAAAAGATATAAAACGTTTGTAAGAGTTCAACGCTTATAAAGATCCAATATTGTTCGAGCGGACAGCGCTGTTATACATGCAACTTATATGGCCGCTTGAAGAATATTATAAAGGAAAATAGATAACGCTGATATGGGCAATATCGACACAGGGAACGGCCAGAAGGCCGGGTCAACGTCGGGACCGGGACGAGCGGGTGTAGTTCAATGGTAGAACACGAGCTTCCCAAGCTCGCAGCGTGGGTTCGATTCCCATCACCCGCTCCATTCTGCTTCGCCCTTGGGGTATAGCAGCGGGAATTATATGGCGGGCTTCGCAGAATTTTAATTTTAGCGAAGCAGAATAGTTCTGCGAAGCTCATCATAGCGAGCTATTTACTATACCCTAAGAGCGAAGCAGAACAAAATAACAATTATTATGCTAAACGATAGAGAAGAAATCTTAAACACACTTATACACAGGGTAAATTCCTTTACTGACGGATACAGGCAGAACATAGCCATATTCGGAGAGCCATGCATGGGCAAGACAACTTTAATAAAGAATCTTTTTTCTTCAGAGTCGCTGAAAAAAGACAGTGTTATTCCCATATATCTGGAAGTAAAAATAGAGCCTTTTGAATTTTGCGCCAAAAGATTCATAAAGTCCATACTATCGCAAGCCGTAAAATCAGATCCCCTGCTTACTCCGCCCAAGGATATGGTTCTTCTCATAGAAGATCTGACAAGAGATTACCCGAAGACCGCTCAGATATGCACAAGAGTTCTCCAGGATATAGAAAGGGTCAAATTAGACGAGGCGTTTTCATTTATGCTGGATATCCCTTCCGTGTTGTCGGAAGAAACCAAAAAACGCTGTGTTCTTATACTTGACGAATTTCATAACCTGGATAATTTCGTGCTCAAGAATCCGTTTGGCACCATCGCGAAAAAAATAATGATACAGAAAGATACAATGTATATGCTGATAAGTTCCAGGATAACTTTTTCTCTCCGCCTGGTGAATGAAAAATTAGCCCTCCTATTTGGTAATTTCGAGAAATTTTTCTTAAAACCGCTCAACATAGCCGACGGCAGGGTGTTTTTGCAAAATAACATAAAAGGCATTGCGCTGCCTCAGGCCTACCTGGATTTTATATCTTCATTCACGGGCAACAGGCCTTTTTACATGCAGATAA
>PEUD01000039.1:3939-8611 GCA_002780805.1 Candidatus Omnitrophica bacterium CG02_land_8_20_14_3_00__42_8
GCCGTGTTTTCCAAAAAAATAGAGAAGGATGATCATTTAAATCTAATAGGGTATTCATTCATGGAAGCTCTTTTTAAAAGAAACGGGATTCTGAATCAATATTTTTACAATCTTCTTTTCAAGATCTCCGAAGGAAAATTGTTGTCAAAATCCATAGCTGTCTTAATCGTGCTTTCTTCCGAAAATAAGAAACAGAGCGATATCGCGAAGGCCGCTAAACTCCAATCCAGAGATGTGTCAAAGATATTAAACAACATGATTGAGATGGACATCATTGCGCGGAACGGGGCTTTTTACAGGTTTACCGACAGACTGTTCAGGTTCTGGCTTAAGTCTGTATACATGAAAAGAATATCCTCTTTCAGTATGGATGAGAGTGTGGAGGAATCTGTTTTTAGGAAGGACATATCCGGCAGGTTTAATATATTTGCTCAGGAATTTGAAAAAGAACTTTCCTCAAGGGTTGTAGAGCTATTCAAGTTATTCAAAAATGATATAATACAGTTGAATGGTAAAAAACATAAGTTTATATCTTTCGCAAATGTGGAAAAAATTGAGGGCCAAGACAAGAATCGCGCCGCTATCATGGCGACAAATGGCAGGCAAAAATGGCTGTGCATGATTAAAAAAGAGCACATAACAGAAAACGACATGCTGGAGATAATAAAAGACAGCAAGGAGCTGAAGAAAAATACAGGGGTTAACAGAAATATTGTAATAGCTTTTTCCGGCGTGAACGAAAACGCGTATCTTTTGGCAAAAGAAGCGAAATTTTGGACATGGGGCATAGAAGATTTGAACGTGCTGATGGAGCTGTATGGCAAGCCGCATATATCATATTGATAAAACTATGAAGATCGGGGTTGTATCAGACACGCATATATCCGGGAGCAGCTGCGAATTGCCCGAGAAATTAACCGCGGAGCTTAAAAAGTGCAGCCTCATAATTCACGCAGGGGACATGGTAGATGTATGCGTATTGGACTCGCTTAACAAGCTGTCGAAGGTGCTTGCCGTGTATGGCAACATGGACAGCGATAATGTAAGGTCAAAACTGGAGGCCAAGGAAATCTTTAGCGTAGGAGGTAAAAAAATATGCGTTATGCACGGATACGGCCATCCGGATAACCTGGTCGATATTTTAAGGAATGAACTCTTTTCGGAAAAACCTGATATAATAATATTCGGGCATTCTCATGTGCCTAAAAATGAATACATAGACGGCGTCCTTTTTTTTAATCCCGGGAGCGCCACTGATAAAGTATTTGCACCATACCGCTCGTATGGCATCATAGAGATTGATAAAGAGGGTAATATAAATGCTGAGATACATAAATTAATTCCTTAGCCATCCAGCGCCATTTTCGTAGCCAGCGTTAGTTGCATCGAAAATGGCGCTGGATCAACTACGGCTATACATTATGAATAGATTATGGGCGCCATGGCGCAATAAATTTGTTACCATCAGGAAAATAAAAGGCTGTCTGTTCTGCATTAAAGGTAAAAAGAATGCGCGTCTTTTTGTCATCAAGAGAACCGGGCATTCTTTCGCGATGCTGAACATATATCCTTACAACAATGGCCACATAATGGTGTCTCCTCTCAGGCATGTGAGAGATTTAAAAGGATTGAATGATGAGGAACTTCTGGATATAATAAAGCTTACGAGGGACATACAGAAATTACTTGAAAAAAAGCTGAGGCCGCATGGTTTTAATATAGGCATAAATACGGGCAAAGCAGCAGGGGCAGGATATAAAGGGCACCTGCATATACACATAGTGCCCAGGTGGAAAGGCGACTCTAATTTTATGCCTGTCATCGCGGATACAAAAGTAATACCGCTATCTTTGAAAGAATTGTACAGGTCATTGGTTTATTAACATGATTACACGCAAGGATATAGAAAAAAGAGAATCTGATTTACTGGCTCCTTATGCGATGCACTCCAGGGACACAAAAGGCAGAAAATATCCGGAAGAGGAGTCTAAATACAGGTCCGTATATCAAAGGGATAGAGACAGGATTATACATTCCACTGCTTTCAGGAGGCTGGAATATAAAACCCAGGTCTTTGTAAATCACGAGGGCGATTATTACAGGACAAGGCTTACGCATACGCTGGAGGTGAGCCAGATTGCCAGGTCCATTGCGAGAACAATGTCTTTAAATGAAGACCTTGTGGAGGTAATAGCGCTTTCTCATGACATAGGGCATCCTCCTTTTGGCCACGCAGGAGAAGAAAGTCTCAGGGCCCTCATGAAAGATAACGGCGGGTTTGATCACAATCTGCAGGGCCTAAGGGTTGTGGAAGAATTGGAACAAAGGTATTCCGGTTTCCCGGGGTTAAACCTTACATGGGAAGTCAGGGAAGGCATTAATAAGCACATTGCCATGTTTGACAGGGTAAAACAGTTAAAAGAGTTTAATCCAGATTCTTCGCCCACAATAGAGACACAGGTGGTGGATATCGCGGATGAAATCGCTTATGACAATCACGACATAGATGACGGACTGACATCAGACATTATAAAGGAAAAAGGCCTTCTAGAGCTGAGATTATGGAGAGACGCCGCAAGGTTTGTGAAAAAAAAGCTGGGTGATTTACCTGATAAAATAAGAAAACACCAGATAATCAGAAAGTTGATAGATACCCAGATAGTAGATCTTCTGACGGCTTCCGAAAAAAATATAAAATCCGGCAATATAAAAAACGTGATGGATGTAAGAAAATACAAAAAAAGGCTTGTTGCGTTTTCCGAGGACATGCAGAAAAAAAGAAAAGAGCTCAGGGCATTTTTAATAGACAACCTGTATAATAATTTCAGGGTAATGCGCATGTCATATAAAGCAAAAAGATTCATTGCAGGATTATTCAAAGTATATCTTGAAAAACCCGAACAATTGCCGCCTTCTGACCAGAAAAAGATAAATAAAGCAGGGAATTACAGAGCGATCTGCGACTACATAGCCGGTATGACTGACAGGTATGCCCTTGACGAATACAAGAAATTATTCGACCCATATGAACGAGTTTGAGAAAAAAGAAAAACAGGATTTTTTTATAAAATTTTCAAAGAGCGGCTCCGTAGGTATTTTTAAAAAACTCTGCTCAAAGGCGCTTAAAAAAAGCGGATGCGCGTTTCTTGATACAGAATACAGGCCTCTTAATAGCAGCAGAGAATGCAGTCATCTGAAGATAGGGAAATATCTGGCCAGGTTCAAATTCAGCTCTTTAAAGGAATACATGGTTTTTAAATGCGACTGCAGCAAACCCTGCCTTTCTTTCCCTGTTATGCAGGGTTCCAGCGTTTACGGCCACGTGTTATTTACGCATTTAGACAGAGAGCCGAATAGAAAAACAATGGATATTGTCAGGATATGTATGGAGCTGACTTTAAAAGAATTTCAAAAAGAACAAGAGCTTAATAAACTGTATGAAACGATCAGGCCCAGGGCAATAGCCCTTTCCACTATTCATACAATTCACAGGCTGTTAAGTTCGACTCTTAATATGGATGAGCTGATAGAGCGCATCGCAAGATTAACGCTGCAGGTAATGAGATCGAAGCACTGTTCTATAATGCTCATGGATGAATCAAAGGGATATCTTATTCCGAAAGCCGTAATAGATTTAGATAAGGAAATACCCAGGACAGGCACCCTGTATAAAAAAATAAAGATTGGCGTAAGACAGGAAGGAAGGGTCGCCGGGACAGGAAAATCTGTCCTTTTGCGAAATTCGGTCTGTGTGCCTCTTGTGGAAGAAGATATAATCGGAGTCATAAGCGCGCGGGATAAAATAAACGGCGAGCCTTTCGATAAATTTGAATTAGAAATCCTGATCACACTCGCAGAGCAGGCTGTTATTGCCATAAAGAACGCGCAGATGTATGAAGAACAGGAGAAAATGGCTTATGGGAGCATAAAGACCATGGCCGCGCTCCTGGACTCAAAATCTCCGAATACATTTACTCATTCCGACCAGTTTGTGAAAATGGTTCTTGCGATAGCGGAAGAGATGAAGCTATCCAGAGAAGACATAGCAAGTTTGCATTACGCGGCATTGCTGCCGGATACGGGCAGATTCAGCATCCCTGACGAGATATTGAAAAAGCCCGGCAATCTCTCCCGCAGAGAATACGCTATCATAAAAAAACAGCACATGGAGAGCCTTAAAATAATAGAGCACATGGAATTTCTAAAACCCGCGATACCTATAATAAAACATCATCACGAGAGATACGACGGCACCGGTTATCCTGATGGATTAAAAAGAGGCAATATCCCCGTGGGCGCAAGGATAATGGCCGTGGCAACCGCTTTTGAGGCCATGATATCCGCCAGGCCTTATAAAGGGAAAAGGATAAGCATACACCAGGCGATAAAAGAAATAGATGACAATAAAGGCGGTCAATTTGATCCGGAAGTGGTGCGTGCCTTTGTGAGAATCGCAAAAAAGCCGGAGTTTAAAAATATGTTAGGGGTATCTGCATGAAGAACTTAAAAAGGCTGTTCAAGAACGGGGCCGCTAGAAAAATATTATTTTTCTTTAACGAAAACCCGAATTGCATTGATACTGTTAAAGGGATATCATTATGGATAGGCGGGGACACAGTTATTATGCAAAAGGCATTGAATACCCTGGTAAAAGAGGGTATTATTACAAGCC
>PEUD01000039.1:8654-8876 GCA_002780805.1 Candidatus Omnitrophica bacterium CG02_land_8_20_14_3_00__42_8
AAAAATCGTAAAAAATATAGAAAAATATATAAAAAAATTTAAAGGTTTGTGATATAATCAGTAACCATATGAGCCCCGCCCTTCCAAGAGCGGGATAAACAATTGGGAGGAAGAGCGGGGTGAGTATAAAAAACCAGGAAAAAGTGCAAAGCGATCTTTTTGAGCAGGCCCTGACCGTAGATAAAAAAATAAGAAAAAGAACCAGATTTCTGCTCCCGGATG
>PEUD01000141.1:0-911 GCA_002780805.1 Candidatus Omnitrophica bacterium CG02_land_8_20_14_3_00__42_8
TTTGGCACACTAAAGTGTGCCCTACAATATTATCGCAAAGGCCTTCACAAACATCCCAGCAGGGGAACCTTAAGGTTCCCCTGCTGGGATGTTTCGGCCTTTGCCTATAATTAACTTCTGTGTGTTTCCGCGTTTTATGCCCAAATGCGTTTTGTTTCCGCCTTAACTTCAATTATCTTGGTTGGGTATAAATCCACTATTACTTCATCTGGCTGAAACCAGAGTTTTATCTCTCTTTCCGCTTCTGCTTCATTGGATGATGTATGAAGAACGTTTTCATAAAGCCCTTTTGTGGTAATCCTTCCATACGAACCCCTGATAGTGGTAGGATCTGCTTCTTCAGGGTTTGTCGCTCCTGCGAGCTGCCTTACTTTTGTAATAGCGTTATCGCCCCAATAGACCATTGCCATGACTTTTTTCCTGTCGTGCAGGGTGCCTTGTATGTATTGGATAAGTTCTTCAAAAAATGGTTTGTCTTTCATGTGTTTATAATGCTCAACTGCAAGGCCTCTGGAAACTCTAACCATTTTAGCAGCTACTATCTCAAGTTTTGTTTCGGAAAGCCGTGTCAGTATGTTCCCTGTCAGAGACTTTTTCAGCCCATCCGGTTTAATTAAAACTAATACTTGCTGATTCATGTTAAATGAGCCCCTACCGTTTTGATTCGCTTTGCGAATGCAAAACGAATCAGCATGGGCGAATTAATCCCCCCTTCTTTCATTCTGAAAGAATGAAGGGGGGATAAGTTCTGACTTATGCTTTACATCGTCCTTCGGACTCAGTAAAGCATGTCCTCACTTATCTCTTTGATTTTAAAAGAGTTATGACTCTTTCTAAATCTGCGTCAGAGTAAAACTCTATCTCTATTTTCCCACCTTTTTTGGACCTCAGGATTTTTACTTTTGTCCTGA
>PEUD01000141.1:1145-8832 GCA_002780805.1 Candidatus Omnitrophica bacterium CG02_land_8_20_14_3_00__42_8
CTTGTATCTTGGCAGGGAGATTCAGCAATCTCAGAATATTCGTTACTGTTGCCCTGTCTTTTCCAATGGTATCTGCCACTTTTTCCTGAGTTATGCTAAATTCTTCCTGCAGGCGCTTATATGCTTTTGCCTGGTCAATTGGGTTCAAGTCCTCTCTCTGGATATTCTCTATAATAGAAAGTTCCAAAGAATCTAAATCGCTGGCTTCCTTAATAATAGCCGGGATTTCTTTATAACCGAGTTTTTTTGCTGCGTTGAAACGTCTTTCTCCTGCTATAAGCTCATATTCATTATCTTTAACGCGTACCAGAACCGGTTGAATAAACCCTTTTTCTTTTATGGAGTTTGCCAGATCATCCAATGCTTCATGGTTAAAACCTTCTCTTGGCTGATATTTATTTGCCTTGACCTTTTCTATAGGTATATTTCTTACGCCTTGTTGTATATTTGACTCTAATTCTTGCATGCTGCCGGTTGTTTGTTTTTCAGGTATCAGGGCTGCTAAGCCTCTACCGAGAACTTTTTTTTCCAGATGCATAGTCACCTCTGATCCAGCACCATTTTCGTAGCCAGCGTTAGTTGCATCGAAAATGGTGCTGGATGGCTATAGTGCTCGTTCTGCTACTCTATTATTGTTTGCTGCATAGAAAGTTGATTTATGGATTCGTCTACTGTTTCACCTAAGATTTCATTAGCTAAAGAAAGATATGTCCTGGCGCCTATTGAATGTTTATCATAAAGATGTATTGGCTTGCCAAAACCAGGCGCTTCGCTCAATTTTATGCTACGCGGTATAATTGTTTTAAATACCTTTTCCTTAAAAAATCTCTTTGCTTCATCTATAACCTCAGATGTAAGATTTGTCCTATAATCAGCCATTGTCAATAGAATACCCTGTATTTCAAGATCTTTGTTAAGGTTTTCTTTTACTAAATTGATTGTATTCAATAGCTGGCTTAATCCTTCTAAGGCATAATATTCACACTGCACTGGGATTAAGACGGAATTGCAGGCTGCAAGGCTGTTTATAGTCAAAATTCCAAGAGATGGAGGTGAATCTATGAGTACAAAATCAAATTCATTGGTAATATCTTTAAGCGTTTGTTTTAACCTGTATTCTCTATTCATAAAACTTACTAATTCTACTTCAGCGCCCGTAAGATTGATATTCGACGGTATAAGTTTTAACTGAGGCATATTTATTTCATGCATAGCCTCGTTCGGTTTTAAATTATTGATTAATATGTCATATATGCTTTTTTCTATTTTTGATTTATCAAGCCCAAGGCCGCTGGTAGCATTTGCCTGCGGGTCAAGATCTATTATCAATACATTTTTGCCTTTATGAGCAAGATAATATCCAAGATTAACAACTGTTGTTGTTTTCCCTACTCCGCCTTTTTGATTGCAAACTGAGATTATTTTACTCATGCAAAATACAAATTAAGCAAAGCAAACTTTGCGGCTACAATGCATGAATGTAGCTGCAGAGCTTGCTCTGCCGAAAATGTTCCACGTGGAACATTCTGCTTCGCTCTAGGGTATACATTTGAGCTAGCTATGACGAGCTACGCAGAATTTGTTCTGCGAAGCCCACCATATGGTTACAGCTACTATATCCCAAGGGCGTAGCAGAACTCTAACCTTAGCTAATTTAGTACCTTGCATACTAAATAGCCCTTTATTCTCTTCCCTTAGAACAGATATCTTGACTTCTGATTTTTTGACATTCAATTTAGACAAAGCTATCTTTATCGCTTCCTGCGCAGTCTTAGCTTCTACTTCTATCTCATTTTTATTGATTATAGTAATTTTATTGCCCATAAATTGCACAGTTTCTTATATCAACCATCGTGGATTCCTTAGCCAATTTTGTCCCCGCCGTTTTGCTTCGCAAAACGAAGCAGCGGGGGCAAAATTCAACGGTGTCTATATATTAAAAACTGCATCGAACTTGTGACCACGGTACTTGTAAGCCAGTATAACACCAGGCCCGACGGTAAAGAATAAAATATAAACCCAAACATCACAGGCATAATATTGGCTATCAGCTTTTGCTGTTCTGACTGGCTGGAGCCTGTGGCGGATTGGGATATCTTCTGTTGTAATATCATAGCACCTATCATTAAAATTGGCAATAAATTTATAGCGTTGCCCAATAAAGGTATATTGAAACCTAGGGGGAAAAATGCGTCAGGCATAGAAAGATCTTTTATCCATAAAAAAGGCGCGTTTTTAAGCTCTACTGAACGGCCTAATGTATTATAAAGCGCTATAAAAACCGGCATCTGTAAAATCATAGGCAGGCATCCGCCCATTGGATTTACTTTATACCGTCTATAAAGCTCCATTATTTCTTTGTTCAGCTTGGCCGGGTTATCTTTATTCTCCTGCCTGATTTTTTCCATATGAGGCTGCAGTTCCTGGAGTTTCTGCATCGACCTCAAGCTCTTAAAAGTAAGAGGATATAAAAATAAATTGATGCAAAGCGTGAGCAGCAATATCGAAACGCCGTAGTTATGCAAAAAAGAATAGAAGAATTGTAATATGCTTAATAATATCAGGCTTATGCTCGTAAGAAACCCAAAATTCAATACCTTTGTAAAACCAAACTCAAGCTTTTCGAGCTCTTTGATTTCCATCGGGCCGATATAAAAATTTATTTTATACACCCTTGTTTCCCCGGCTATAATCTTATCGTCTTCTACAATAAATCCCAGAGCCGGCTCTCCGGCTACATCTTTTGTAAATATGCCTTTTGAATCAAAACCAGGCTTTGCTATTATTGTATAATATTTATTTTTAAACGCGATCCAATCTATATCATTTTTATATAACCTATTATAAACCAATAGCTTATTACCTGTTAATTTTTTTACGGTCCCATCTTTATAATGTATGTCAAGCTCTATGTATCTTGTTTCATACAGCTCATTCTTGGAGATATTGGAACCGGCTGTAATATCAAAAGATAGGTCCTGACTTATGGTAGTCTTATTTGTAATTTTTATAATTGCATCAAGCCCGTATTTGTCTTTTAAAAAAGAAATGCTTTTTTCTAGTTTTAACTCATTGTTTTCCAAAGAGAACGTTTGCGTATCATTATGTATTTGAAAGACTTGCGAAGACATGCCTGACAACAGCCCTTTCCCGTCTATTGATAGAATACCTGCTGAACGGACAGCTTTTGTAACAAGAGTTATGCCGCTTTTTCTTTTGGAATCTTTTATCAATATCCTGCTGACAGACCCCCCTATATTAGTTATGTCTAAATCATATTTATCAGTAGAGATATTTTTTGTCACCGCATCCGAAGGCAAGACATTAACAAATTCTGCTTCTTTTGTTTCTATGTCTATGTTATTTTCTACAACTACTTGTTTTTCAACAACTTGTGATTTTTGAATTGGGCTGGCTAAATTAGGGTTTATTTTGGCAAGTATCATCGGGTAAACTAATATTACGATTATTGATAACGTAACTGCCAGGATAACTCTTTTTTCCATAAGTTTTTATTTATACGGGTCGTAACCGCCTGCTGAAAACGGATTACAGCGCATAACCCTTTCCAGGCCTTTTAATAGGCCAAAAAAAATACCTTTATCCTCTATTGCCAGTAACGTATACTGAGAACAGGACGGATGAAATCTACATTGACATAACATTAACGGAGATAAATAGTTATGATAAAAAATTATGCTATGTTTTAATACTTTTTTTAAAAACATCCAGGATTTCTCTTTCTATATCTGTAGATAAAACGCCTTTGGTAATTTTGGTGCCTACTATAACAATATCATGCCCGGCCGGAAAAATACGCCTTGTCTTCCTATATGCTTCCCTGAGAAGCCTTCTGACCCTGTTTCTTAACACAGATTTTTTTTGGTGCAGGGCTTTTTTGCAGATAAATGCCGCTCTGTTAACGCCGGCGTCAGGTCTTTTAAAAATATATATATTAACCGTCTTGGACTTGAAACAAACGCCTTTGTCAAGAACAGCCCTGATCGCGTTGTTTTTCTTCAGGCGCTCTTTTGTTGGAAAAGATTCTTTGTTCATATTTTAACTAACTGGACCTGAAAAAGAGAGGTAGGGACAGGACAATGTCCTGTCCCTACTATATAGTAAGTTTGTGCTTGCCCTTTTGTCTCCGGCGTTTAATAACTTTCCTGCCCGCCGCAGAAGACATTCTGGCTCTGAAACCGTGCTTGCGTTTTCCTTTTCTAAGACTTTTTCTGGTAAGATGTTTTTTCATTTTATCCTCGCTTTAAGTGTTTTATTATAACACAAAGCATATCAGCGTCAAGAAAAATCTGCCCGCTAAAGAGCACAGCGGGCAGAAACTTTACCAGATTTTCCGCAGACCCGCTCCGCCACAGTTCTTTGGCGGATGGCAGGGAGAGTTCTTCTTATGTCTTATCGCTAAGTTGACACTCTGACATTGTCAGAGTGTCAACTTAGCGCATTTTGAGATTAAAAAGGTTAATATAATTTCCTATGCTATCAAAAAGATTTATCTTGAAAAGAAACAGAGAGATTGCTATAATGTTGAAAAATTGTGGACAGATTATCCGCCTTCGCTCTAGAGTATATGTGTAAGCTTGCTATGACGAGCTTCGGTGGATAAAATGCCCTATAATATATTATGTCTTTTGACTTAGCCAATCTCTGGAATAAAATTCTCGAATACACAAAACAGGAAGTAGGGGAGCAGGCTTTTGAAAATTGGTTCACCCAGACAAGCCTTGTTTCTATAACGGAAGACAGTATAGTTATAGAGGTGCCTTCGAATTTTTTTAAGGACTGGATCTATGACCACTACAGGGACATATTGAATATCGCGATATTAAAAACCCTGGGCAAGGTCCTGCCTGTAAAATTTGATATAAAAGAATGGGCCGCCAAAAAAACAACCGAACCCGCGAACCAGGCTGCGCCTCTTGAAAAACCTCCTCACAAAAGGCCTTTTTATCTTAATCCAAAATATACCTTTGAAGGTTTTGTCGTGGGCTCTTCGAACAGATTTGCGCACGCGGCAACGCTTGCCATCGCAGAGGCGCCGGCAAAGGCGTATAACCCATTATTTATATACGGCGGGGTAGGACTCGGCAAAACCCATCTCATGCAGGCGGCCTGCCATTACATATCAGAAATGCACGGAGATCTGAAGCTGTTTTATACAACCAGCGAAAGCTTTACAAACGAATTAATAAACGGGATACAAAGCAGGACTACCCAGAAATTCCGGGAAAAATATAGAAACGTTGACGTGCTTTTGATAGACGACATACATTTTATAGCGGGTAAAGAAGCTACTCAGGAAGAATTCTTTCATACGTTCAACGCGCTTTACGACGGCCATAAACAGATAGTCCTGTCCAGCGACAGGGCCCCGAAAACCATCCCTGGCATGGAAGAAAGGCTTGTGTCAAGGTTTGAGTGGGGCCTTGTTACAGACGTGCAGCTTCCGGATTTCGAGACCCGCATAGCCATACTGAAAAAAAAGGCTGAGCGCAACGGCACAAAACTTCAGGACGATATACTTTATTTTATCGCGGAAAATGTCAAAACCAATATAAGAGAGCTGGAAGGCGCGCTTATAAAATTAATCGCGTATTCCGCGCTTGAGAATAAAAAAATAACCCTGGAACTGGCAAAAGACATACTCAAAGATATCGGCGCGGAAAGCGCTAAAAAAATCACGATTGAGCTTATCCAGAAAAAGGTGGCGGATTATTTTGACATAAAGATATCTGACATGAAGACAAAAAAAAGAACCCGGCAGGTTGCCTACCCGAGACACGTAGCCATGTATCTGGCCAGGGAAATGACAGGCCTGACTTTGCCGGAGATAGGCGGGTATTTTGGGGGGAGAGACCATTCAACAGTAATACACGCCTGCGATAAAATAGGTGTTGATTTAAAAAAGAACCAGAATATTAAAAACTTGCTGCAAAAGCTGATGTTGGATATAAAAAGTTAACCCTGCTTCGCTCTGGGGTATATTATTAAGAATATGTGACGAGCTTCGCAGGGTTATCCACCGAAGCTCGTCATGGTAAGCATATTAACATACTCCAAGAGCAAAGGCGGATAAAAAGTTAACAGTGTGGGATTATTTTTATTTTTTTGTGGATTATTTTTATTTCGTAACTATAATAGTAAACTTGAGTTCTGGTCTTTTCAACTTATCCACAGCGCTTACTATCTAATTCTACTATTTTTTAATTGAATTAGGATAATAGAAAACAGGGAGATGAAATGAAAATAAAAATATTAAAGCAGGTTTTTTTAAAAAACATACAACACGTTCAAAACATAATATCTTTTAAAAGCGGCTTGCCGATACTTTTAAACATTTTAATAGAAGCTGAAAAAAACAAGGTGGCCTTAACAAGCACAGACCTTGATATAGGCATATCGTCGGTTCTTGAGACAGAGGTTGAAGAGGAAGGCGCTATTACTATCCCGGCCAAAAGATTTAACGATATAATAAAGGAACTGCCGGACGAAGAGATTTTTATCAGCACAATGAAAAACAACTCAATGGTTATAAAATGCAGCAAATCTCAAAATCCTGTATATTTAAAAGACGACAAAGCGGAGAGATTTTATATTCGCACCGGGCCATCCACTACTGAACTGACTGCCAGCCAGACGCAGGAATATATCAAACAGAAATTTAAATGATCTCAAAAAAAACCAAATACCACATGTCATTTTCCACGGGCGGGCTTTTTCACCAAGATTCGGTAAGGATTGTCATGCTTTTTCCTGGTGCCGGTAACTGGGAAAAAGTACGCGAGACCGTTATTGATGAAAATATTTTACAGACCAGAACCCTGGCCTCTTCCCAAAGAATCTCCAGGGAGATATGCGCCCGCTTGGCGCTGCTCAGTGATAAGGAGCTGGCGGTTTTAATTAACGGCTCCTCCCAGGACCAGGCCTATATCCTCTGGCTGGCAGTCTGTCGGCGGCACAGGTTCATCTATGAGTTTGCAGTCGAAGTGCTGCGTGAAAAATTCCTTACCCTTCAGCATGAATTAAACCACGAAGATTTTGACGCTTTTTTCAATGCCAAGGCGTCATGGGACGATGCCCTTGAACACATATCCGATTCCACCAGGAAAAAATTGCGGCAGGTGTTATTTAAAATCATGAGGGAAGCAGGGTTATTAACCCCGGAGAACCTCATTATCCCGGCGATCCTGTCTTCTGATGTTATTAAAGCCATTGAAAGCACATCTCAAAAAGATTTCAGCGTTTTTCCGGTAGCCGAATCGGATCTAAAGGAGTGGGCCAAATGAAAATAGACACAGGCAAGACAACGATCCAGGAACGGTTTCACCACCTTTTATCCGTCATCAGCAGTGAAAGGTTTCTGAAAAAACAAGGGCTCGGCAATGAAGTCCCTTTTTTCATCTGCCCGTATCCTCCTGAAGAGTCCAACGACATGGAACGTCTCCAAAAGCAGTTGGTCAACAAGCTGTCCCAATCCGGCATCCGGGTCCTGGTCATTAATCTATATGATCTGTCTGTGGAAATCCTCAAACAAAACGGCGACTGGGACTGGTATCTTGCGGAAGAACCCAAAATAACGAAAGCAGAATTAAAAGAGGACCTGCAATCTATTTTAGATATAGAGAACGTCTTAACGCCCGCCATCGCCGGCCTGATGCAGCAGGCTGAC
>PEUD01000135.1:0-1008 GCA_002780805.1 Candidatus Omnitrophica bacterium CG02_land_8_20_14_3_00__42_8
ATTAAGAAGTTGGTCGTCTTACATTTATTAGTTTATAAAATTAACTTAAAAGATGGCGAAGAAATTATTTATAGGAGGCTTGTCTTTTGATTCACGCGAAGACTCCCTCCGAGAGGCTTTCAGCAAAGCCGGTACCGTTGATTCAGCGATAATCATCATGGACAAAATGACGGGCCGATCCAAAGGATTCGGTTTCGTGGAAATGGCCAATGACGATGAAGCCCAAAAAGCGATTGAAATGTGGAATGGAAAAGAGCTTGACGGACGAACCGTAACAGTCAACGAAGCCCGCCCGATGGAAGCCCGCCCGAGAAGCTTTGACCGCGGAGGCCGTGACGGCGGACGCGATAATAGAGGCTTTGGTGGAGGAAACCGCAGAGAAAGAAGCTGGTAAGCGCATACCAAAACATCCCCGCAATTACGGGGGTGTTTTTTTGCATGTCTGTTTTTATTTCGTTGTCAGGAAATAATACCAAGGTTTGCTCTCTCCCAACAAATTGCCGTTATTGGCGTCGGCAGTTTGCGTATTTTGAACGTCCATTTTAATAAACCCGAACAATTTTCTTGATTCGGCGATTTTCATTTTATAAACCGGCTGGGAATTTTCCGTAGTCAATTCAACGGCGTTAGGCGCGACATTAAGTTTTTCCGCTACATCGCTGGCGGCAAGTTTAACTTCCACGCCTCCTATTTTTAAAGAATTATCCGAGATGGAAACGCCGTCCGCGGAAACTTCAAAATTTTTATCTTTGATAATGACTTTGTCGCCCGCCGAAACAACGCTTATTGAGCTGCTCCCAACGTTAAGCAATATTCTGTTTCCCGTCATTCTTACCGAAACGCCATCGGCGATAATTTCATTTTTATTAACCTTTATTTCTTTTACCACCCCGCCAAGATCACTTGCCTGGATTTCTTTTTTATTTTTAATCAACTCGCCTATCAATTCATCTTTGCTCTCTTTTAATTCTTTAAGCTTCTGTATTTGTTCCGTGGCGTTTTCCCCTT
>PEUD01000135.1:1268-4959 GCA_002780805.1 Candidatus Omnitrophica bacterium CG02_land_8_20_14_3_00__42_8
TCCTTTGCATCGTCCGCATTTGATGCGTCTATTACATAATTCGATCCTTCATTCCTGGTTATCTCAGCCAGTGTGCCAAACAATTCTTTTTTACAATAGTAACACCTGTCTATCGGATTCTTTATAAAGTTTTCATCTTTAAGCTCGTTTGTAAAAATTATCTTATGCCTGATGCCTAATTTTTTTGTAAACCTTTTCGCTTGTCTTAATTCAGAACCTGTATAAGTCTCTGATACTGCCGTAACAGCCAGGATATCCTTTTTAGGCAAAACATCCTTTGCTATTTTTAGCAAAAAACTGCTATCCACCCCGCCTGAAAACGCAATAACTACCTTTCCGAGCTTTTCTAAAATTTGCTTTAATTTCTTTATCTTATTCATCTTACCTAGCCAAGGTTACACTCTGACATTGTCAGAGTGTAACCTTACATAACTTTATCTATCCAGCCGCCGCCTGCCACGTATTCTCCATCATAAAAAACAGCTGCCTGACCGGGCGTTATCGCATTTTGCGGTTGTCTAAAATCCACCTCCGCCTTATTCCCGGCCATTGCCTTTACTGTAGCCAGGGCCTTTTTATGATTATATCTTATTTTTACTTCTAATTCTTTTTTTTGTTCTTTATAATCCATTAACCAATTAACTTTCTTTACCAGAAATTTCTTTTTCTTCACATCCTTTAGCCGCCCAACAACAATAACATTTTGTTTCGGCCTTATTTCCGTAACATAGAGAGGCGCCTTGGCGGCTATGCCCAGTCCCCTGCGCTGGCCTATTGTAAAATTCCAGAAACCCGCATGCTGTCCTATTACGCTGCCTGACGCATCTATTATACTGCCTTTCAGGGAATCTATATTTCTGTAATTCTTTATAAAATCTGAATAATCATTGTCCGGCACAAAACATATCTCCTGACTGTCAGGCTTATCGCATACGTTAAGGCCAAGCTCTTTTGCCTTAGCCCTTACTTCATTTTTTGTAAGTTCACCTACGGGAAATAATATTTTTTTCAATTGCGCTGTTTTCAGGCAAAATAAAACGTAGGATTGGTCTTTTGCTTTATCTATGGATTCTCTAAGCCTGGTAAAATCATTTATCTCTATCCTGGCATAATGCCCTGTCGCGATAAAATCGCACTCCAGGCCTTCGGCTTTTTTAAGCAAGCTCCCGAATTTTATTTTTTCATTGCAGACAATGCACGGATTAGGCGTCCTGGCTGAAAGGTATTCATCTACAAAATAGTCTATTACATTTTTTCGGAAATCCGTTTCAAAATTTAAAACATAATGTTTTATGCCGAGAATTCCGGAAACCTTCCTTGCGTCTTCTACGTCTTTTAATGAACAGCACACCTTTTCTTTTTCCTGGCCGCACAGCTCTTTAGGCCAGATCTTCATAGTAGCGCCTACCACATCATAATCAGCTTCCTTTAAAATAGCTGCCGCTACTGAACTGTCTACGCCGCCGCTCATCGCTACCAGGACCCGTTTATTCTTCATTTTCCAATGCTATTAACCGTAAACCCTTGAGAGTAAGATTCGCATCTATCTTATCCGCATTCTCGCAATAGGGCCCTATAAGCTTAGAAAAACCGCCTGTAATTATTACTCTTGCATCTTTGCAATACCGCTTTTTCAACTTCCAGACTATCCCATCGCACAAGCTGCTGAACCCGGCCACAATACCTATGAGCATACTTTCTCTTGTTTCTTTCCCCAATATCCCTTTTGGTTTTCTGATAGTCACTTTTGGCAAAAGCGCTGTCTTTTCATACAGCGCCCACAACGAAATCCCCGGACCCGGCGCTATGACGCCTCCTATATATTGTCTCTTTTTATTTACAACATCTATTGTTATGGCTGTGCCGAAATCCACTACTATGCACTCCCCGCCGTATAATTCATACGCGGCCCTTGCATTCACAAGCCTGTCGGAGCCCACCTGTTTTGGATTCCTATAAAGGTTTTTAACCCCGCTATCCACATCTCTTCCGACAACTGCGCAATTTTTATTAACTATTTTTTTAACAGCTTTTTCTACTTTCTTTAAAACAGCCGGGACCACGCTCGTTACAATAACAGAATCTATATCCTTAACATAAGGCCTTAATTTCGCGCTGTATTCTTTCTTTAAATTGCGGGAATGCGCAGATATCCTGAAATCCTTCCTTAAAACCTTTTTATCAAACATACCGCTATGGATACTTGTGTTCCCTATATCAATCGCCAATAACATAATATCTACCTCAGCATTAAAACATCTCCCGCCAAAACCCTTTTGTTAAGTCCTGAATCCATTCTTAATATAAGAGCGCCGTCCTTATCAACGTCTATAGCGTATCCTTCTATCTTTGTATCGTGATGCGCGACTTGAACCCTCGTGCCCAAAAAGTTCGAGAACTCTTTATATTCTTTTATGATTTCACCTATAAAACCGCCTTTGAAAAGCTTGTAATATTTGTCCAGATTTTTAAAAATATTTCTTGCCACATCGACTCTGGATATCTCTGCGCCGCCATGCTCTTCAAGTATAGATGTCGCGCCTTTCGGCAGCAGGTCTTTTCTTGTATTTATATTGATCCCTATCCCTATTATAACAAAATTAATTTTATCTGTCTCGGCATTCATCTCGGTCAATATGCCACATATCTTTTGGTTGTTTACCAAGACATCGTTTGGCCATTTGATAAACGCCGGTAAGCATGTCATTTCTCTGATTGTCTTTGCCACGCTTAAAGCTGAAAAAAGGGTGATGCTGGATACATCCTTTGGCAATATATCAGGCCTGAGTATAATAGAAAAATATGCGCCTTTGGACTTAGGAGAGGCCCATTTTCTGCCCATCCTGCCCCTGCCCGCAGTCTGCGACTCCGCTATCACGACTGAACCCTCTTTTTCTCCGTGAATAGCAAGATTATACGCAGTGTCATTTGTAGACGCGGTTTCTTTATAAGAGTATATCTTCCTGGCTATAATATCTGTTTTAAGCTGCCATTTCAACTCCACTTCTGTCAAGCGGTCCGGTATAGAAATCACTTTATACCCTAGGTGAGGAAATGCCTCTATGTCATAGCCCTCTTCTCTCAGATTTTCAATATGTTTCCACACGGCTGTCCGGGAAACTCCAAGTTCACAGCTCAACTCTTCTCCTGAAACATATCCTTCTTCGTGTTTCTTAAGATAATTCAATATCTTATCTTCTAACAAATTATTTGCTCTCCTTGTTAATCGCAGAACCACGCGGAACTTAACGCGGAATTACGCTGAGACTTATGTATAGCTTCCGCGTAGTTCCGCGACTTTGTCCCTCAGCTGAGCCGCGCGTTCAAATTGTAAATTTCTCGCGCATAGCTCCATTTCTCTTTCAAGCTCCGCGATAATCATCTCTTTTTCGTAATCTGCTTCATCCTGCCCGGCCGCTTCAATAACAATTTCTTCCGCTTTTTTAAAAGACTCTATGCCGGCTTTAATGGCCTTTTCAATAGACCTGGGCGTAATATTATTATTTTTGTTAAATTCTGCCTGTTTATTTCTTCTTCTTGCGGTCTCTTCAATCGCCTTCTTCATTGAATTCGTTATTGTATCGGCGTACATTATAACACGGCCATCCAAATTCCTGGCTGCCCTGCCTGATACTTGCATCAAAGACGTCTCTGACCTTAAAAAACCTTCTTTATCCGCATCTAGAATAGC
>PEUD01000135.1:4967-8673 GCA_002780805.1 Candidatus Omnitrophica bacterium CG02_land_8_20_14_3_00__42_8
AAACTTCCGGCAAATCCAGGCCTTCTCTCAATAGATTTATCCCTACCAGGCAGTCAAATTTCTGCATGCGCAAATCCTTTAATATCTCTGCCCTGTCAATCGCGCCCAGCTCCGAGTGCATATACTTTACCCTCAAGCCCAGGTCTTTTAAATATCCAGCAAGGTCTTCGGACATCCTCTTGGTCAAAGTAGTGACAAGCGTTCTCTGGCCTTTAGCCGCTGCTTCTTTTATATTTTGAACAAGATCCTGTATCTGATTTTCAGTAGGTTTAACTGTGATCTCCGGGTCTAATAAACCCGTGGGCCTTATAACCTGCTCTACTATCAGGCCTGAATTTTCCAGCTCATAATCCGACGGCGTAGCAGAAGTAAACACTGCCTCGTGAATAATGCTTGTAAATTCTTCAAAGCTTAAAGGCCTGTTATCCATGGCGGACGGAAGCCTGAATCCGTAATCAACCAGGGTCTGTTTGCGGCCCCGGTCCCCGTTGTACATGCCCCTTAACTGCGGTATCGCAACATGCGATTCATCGATTATTGTTAAAAAATCTTCCGGGAAATAATCCAGCAGGCAGCAGGGCCTTGAGCCCGGCAGCCTGGCGCTCAAATGTCTTGAATAATTTTCTATACCGTTGCAAAATCCCATCTCCGCCAGCATTTCCATGTCGTAACGCGTCCTGGAATCCAGCCTTTGAGCCTCTAATAATTTATTCTGTGACCTTAATTCCTTAAGCCTTTCTTCAAGCTCTATTTCTATTGATTGGATAGCTGTTTTTACTCTCTCTTCCGTAGTAACAAAATGTTTGGCCGGATATATGGCTATCTTTTCAATGAAATCCGCAAGCGTCTTATCGCTGACCGGATGCAATTCCGAGATCTTTTCTATCTCATCCCCAAAAAAATTTATCCTGAAAAAAGTTTCTTTGTAAGCAGGGAATATATCTATGGTGTCGCCTCTTACCCTGAAACAACCCCTCTTAAAATCAATATCGTTCCTGGCATAATGTATGCCTACAAGATGCGACAGCAGCTCGCTTCTTTTTATCACATCCCCTTTTTTTAAAAATAGCAGTAAATCTTCATAATCTTCCGGAGAACCAAGTCCGTATATGCAGGACACGCTTGCCACTATGATAACATCGCGCCTGGACATAAGAGAACTGGTTGCGGAAAGCCTGAGCCTGTCTATATTATCATTTATAGAGGCATCTTTTTCTATGTAGATGTCAGCCTGCGGCACGTACGCCTCAGGCTGATAGTAGTCATAATAGCTTACAAAATATTCGACTGCGTTATGCGGGAAAAATTCCTTAAATTCGCTGTAAAGCTGCGCGGCGAGGGTTTTATTATGTGATATAACAAGCGCAGGCCTCTGCACATTATTTATCACATTGGCCATGGTAAATGTCTTGCCGCTGCCCGTAACCCCGAGAAGTGTCTGGTACTTAAGGCCTTTTCGAAGTCCGTCGGTAAGCTTATCGATCGCCTGCTGTTGATCCCCGCAGGGTTTAAATGGGCTGATTAGTTCAAATTTAGACATATTTTCTCGTCGTTCGTCGCTCGTGAATCGTGGTTCGCTTACGAACCACGAACGACGAATCACGAGCGGCAAACGCAACCTTTAAACGCAAATTTCTAAGGAAAAATCTATTGAAGGAGCTGAGTGGGTAAGCCTGCCTATTGAGATCCTGTCTACCCCTGCCTTGGCAATCTTTTTTATGTTATCTAAGCTGATCCCGCCGGAAGCTTCTAATATTACCTTCGTCCCGTATTTTTTAATATTTGCGTTCTTAAGCTTAACTGCCTTCTTAATATCCTCTATCTTCATGTTATCCAGCATTATAATATCAGCCCCTGCTTCCAGCGCCTCTTTAAACTCTGCGATATTCTCCGTTTCTATCTCAATATTCTTATACCATCTATTTTTAAATAAAGCTATGGCGTTTCTGACAGCCTTTGTCCTTGAGCCCTGAGCCAAACCATTTAGATGATTATCTTTTATAAGCACCTCGTCCCATAAACCAATTCTATAACTATGCCCGCCGCCCGCCATAACAGCATACTTTTCCAGTTCTCTCATGCCCGGAATAGTTTTTCTGGTATCATATATATTTGCGCCCGTGCCTTTTACCAGTCTGACAAATTTAGAGGTAAGCGTCGCTATGCCGGAAAGATGCCCTGTAAAATTTAAAACAGTCCTTTCAGCAGATAATATGTTTTTCGCGGACCCTTTTACGGATATGGCCCTCTTGCCTTTTTTAATCCTGTCCCCGTCTTTACATAAAGCTGTAAATGCCAGTTTTTCGTCAACCGCGTCAAAAACCCATTTAGCAACATCTATGCCAGCTACAACACATTCTTCTTTCGCTGTAATATGCGCTAACACGCTGACATCTTTTTCAAAGACAATAGAACTCGTGACATCTCCGGAACCGATATCCTCCTTTAAAGCGCTTATAATTATCGGGAATATTTTTTCTTTTGATAATTTCATTTTAACCGCTATCTGCAGGGAACGGTTTCAAACCGCTCCCTACAATTCCTTTATCGTTTCTTCTAATCTATTAATCTGCTCTTTGATTTTTGCGGCCTTTTCTTGCTCTGTCATTATCACGTTTTCAGGCGCGCGGCCCATGAAACTTTTATCCTTCAATTTCCTTTCCGTAAACACAAGCTGCTGCTTCAATAGATCCTGTTTCTTGGCCAGCCTTGCCTTTTCCGCCTCAACATCTATGACGCCTTCCAGAGGAATGAATATATTAAAATTTTCCGTAATGGCGCTCAAAGAACTCTTTGGTTTTTTGAAACCCGCCTTTTCTATGTTCAGCTCTTCAAGCTGAGCCAGGTTTTTGATGTATCCCATGCTGTCAAGCAGCGCCGGCGTAATCTTGCTTTTCAGCGGCACAAGATTTACTTTAATCTTTTTTGAATGCGGTATATTCATATCAGCGCGGATATTCCTTATGTTTACTATGATATCTTTCGCTATTCCCATATCAAATTCTATTTTCTTATCTACGTAATGTTTATTTATTTTAGGCCATGCCGCGGCCATTATGCTTTCTCTTTCTTCTATATTCTGCCATATCGCCTCTGTCACGAACGGCATGAAAGGATGCAATAGTTTCAGCGAATTTTCTAAGACCTGGATTAAGATTGCTCTACTGGTGACGGCTGAGGGCTGAGGGCTGAGGGCTGTAATATCAGATTTTACCATCTCCAGATACCAGTCGCAAAAATCATGCCATATAAAATCATATAACATCGACTCCGATTCGTTAAATTTGTAATTATCAAGGGATTTTGTAACTACCTCAATAGTTCTATTCAGCCTGCTCAAAATCCACCTATCAGCCATAGATAGTTCTCGACTCAGGGCTTCGCCCCTCGCTCGAACAATATTACTTTTCAAATATTCTTCGAGCGAGGCCGCAGGCCGAGTCGAGAAGTTCTCCTGAGCAACATTAGTTAATACGAATCTAGACGCGTTCCATATCTTATTCGCAAAATTCCTGCCTATCTCAAATTTATCCTTTGATAAAAACACATCCTGCCCGGCTGCTGTTATGGATATCATACTGAATCTTAACGCATCCGCTCCGAATCCGTCTATTACCTCTAACGGATCTATTGCGTTGCCCAGAGATTTTGACATCTTTTTACCTGCCGCGTCCCTGACAGTTCCGTGAATATAAACATCGCTGAA
>PEUD01000110.1 GCA_002780805.1 Candidatus Omnitrophica bacterium CG02_land_8_20_14_3_00__42_8
CAGATTCATTTTTCGCGTCTATCCCTTTATAAGAATTGATTTTTATATCTATTATATCAACATCTATACCCTCTTTGCTTAGCCAACCGGCCAAATATATAAGTGCTATAGGCACTGTCTTTACATTGCCTCTTGTAGGAGGCGAAACTAAACAAATATCTTTTTTTATCATGGCTTTAAAAGTTTTCTTAACTTTAAATAAGTCCTATCCCCCAAAATATTCCTAAGCGTTTTCTTAAATCGCGCGTCAAACAAAAAAACGCCTGCAATCATACTTACAATAAAATCACTTATAAGGCCCAGCCTTTTGTTCAAAAAACTATAAAAAGAAATAAACCTGTCTGAAATAAAAGATCTTCGCACTTGCCCAATCTTTATGTTGTTGCCGCTGCCGCCCATAAGCAATATTATCAGATGAAATATTTTATGCCGCATTTTTGCGTTTCTTAGAATTTTATAGCCGTGGGTTATCTCCGTATATTCCATGCGGCCTTTTACGGCTATGCCTGCCTTTACTGCCATATCATAGATTTTGGTGCCTGGATAAAAAGCAAGGCTGTTGCTGTAAACGATAAAAGGCGCAGGAAAACTTTTAATAAGCTGAATAGTATAAATTAAATCCTCCTGTGTTTCAAAGGGATTCATAACTATAAAATCATAACAGACTGCCATTCCGGAAAATTCGTGGAGCGACTTAATAATCTCCAGAATTTTTTCATTTGATATATTACGGTTATAAATATTACGCGCCACATTCTCGCTGCCGCTTTGTATACCTATAATCAGCTTATCCATGCCCGCATCTACCAGGACTTTTATTTTATCCCTTGAAAATGTCCATGGTGAAATAAGAACCTCAAAAGGTATGCCAACCTCGCTTTTATATCTTTGTGAAAAATTCAATATCTCGTCAAAGCCTTTGGCAAAAAAAGTATCGTCTTCTATCCAAAACCTTCTTACTTCAGGATAAATCCTGCGCACCTCTTTTAAATGGCTTATCAGATAATCTATGGAATAATGCCTCACTTTTTTCTGCCAGGGAAATTCCTGTATCATTTTAGGGCTGCAGCAGTAAGTGCAGTTATGCGGGCATCCGCGCGAACCCATTATGCTAAAACTGTCGAGGCGCATATGCGTTGGCTTTGGCGTTACCGGCACAAGGCGGTTTTCTTCAAGAATAAACTGATGTCTCAAATCATAATCCGGAAAAGGATAATCGTTTAAATCCCGTTTCAAAGGCGCGCTTTGATTTTTCACGATCCTGCCGCTATTATTTAACCATAACCCCGGGATATTATCGTATGGCTCATTATTGGCCAGGCGCCGGGCAAGATCCACAATCAGGTCTTCTCCCTCTCCGTGGCACAGCATCTCAAAATCGTTAATCAAGCTTTCAGGCGACAGTGACGCATGAATGCCTCCTATAATTATTGGCGCGCTGCATTTGTTTTTAAGATGTTTTTTGATTTCCACGGCTTTTTTCACGCCTGCTGTCATGGAAGAAATACCTATTAGTGACGCGCCGTTACAAATATCCTCCAGGTCTTTCCATAAAAAATTCCTGAAATCATCACCGTCGCTTTCCATAAGAACAATCGTTGGTTTAAACCCCTGCTCGATAAGGCAGGATGAAAGAATCTTGGGCCCCATGCCAACCAGGCTTCTGTCAGACGAGATTAAAACTATTTTCTTTTTATCAGCTTCTGAGCAAAGATTCATAAAATTCACTGTATTTTAAGGCTACTTTATCCCAGGTTAAATTATCTGATACGTATTTTTTAGCGTTATTTGACAAAAGTTCACGGTTCTGGGCATGATCCAGCAAATCGATCATTGCCTCTGAAAGCTTCTGCGGGTCTTCCTGTTTGACCAAAACGCCGCTATAACCGTTGCGTATTAATTCAGGGATACCTCCTACAGGCGTAGATATAACAGGGATCCCTATAGCCATAGCCTCCAGTATCGTCAATGGGCAGTTATCACTGCGCGAAGGAAATACGCATAAATCGGCTTTGATTATATATTCTGAAATTTTATCATGAGAAACCATGCCTGTGAAATCAATGCTATCCTGCAGCCCCAAAGAACCGGCCAGCGATTTCAATTCGCGTTCCTTCCACCCCGTACCGACAATAATGGTTTTAACAGGCCTTTTTTTAGCTATAAGGGCCACGGCCTCAATAAGTGTGTCTACGCCCTTCTGGTCATCAAGGCGCCCAAAATAAATAACAGTATCCTGCGTATGCCTTCTTCTATCATAACCGCATTCTAAAAGTTCAACGCCCACGCCGTTTAATATTACCTTGATTTTATCAGGAGAAATACCCAGCCTGTGCGCCACATTATTCTTTGAAAAATCGCTTACCGCAATCGCATATTTAGAAAAGCGCATTGACAGTTTTATTAAATAATAACGTATATATCTTCTTACATGCTTGACAAAACGCACAGGATGATAAAAGAAAAACGGCGCGGCTATATCAGGAAAAAGCGGGCAGTGAGTTGTAGTCAGAAAAACTGTGCGCCTGCCTAAAAACGGAATCAATAAAACAGCCTCTCCTTCGATAGAGTGAATTATATCGAATTTTTCCCTGCGCAAGAGCCTGATTAATGCGAAAAAAACACTAAAAACGTTCAAATACTCCCTCTTAAAGTGATGCGCCCACGTAACGCTGTAATTTACAGCTGGAATCGGCAGTATGTCCTCTGTCCTGGTATAAATTACATGCACGGTATGCCCCAATTCTGCCATTTTAGCAGCGATCTTATGTGTAACTATCTGACCGCCGCCTGTCTTAACATCCCACGGCGATGATAAGCATGTATAACAAATTTTCATTCGCGCGGCACCCCGCTTTTCCTTAAATCAATAACGCCTTCTTCCTGCATATTATCTACCATTAACATAACATTTGCGGCAAGGATACTCTTCATGCATTCCCGTGTAGGACAATCTGTTTTCAGGCACTCCAGCCTATCTTTCACAAATGAACAATCAGAATTACTCTTTACATACCGAAAATGCTTTTCTTCATATGAATAGTATCTATTCAGGCCGGGCCCGATTATTCCTATTGTCGGCACATCTTCAGTAACAGCTATCTGCATCGGCGCGCTGTTATTGCCGATAAAAAGCGAGGAACTCTTTATTAATGCGGCTAACTCCTGAAGAGTTGTTTTACCTATAAGATTGATAGGATCTTCTTTCAGCAATGCCGCAATCGTCTCACCTAAACCAATCTCTGATTTAGCGCCAACCAGCAGAATTTTAACGTTGTAATTTTTTATCAAACTGTTGCCTAATTCAGCAAAGGATTCTGCAGGCCACATTTTGATTCTGACGTTACTGCCGGAGTGCAAACATACTAAAGCGTTTTTGCGGCCCTGCATAAAATCGTTTAAAAAAAACCCAACTCTGTCTTTTACCTCAAGGGATGTTGGGATACCTTCCAATTCCCTGCGCTCGCGCGCGCCCAAAAGCGAAACCAATTCAAGATAAGTATACAAATCCGCTTTTTCACCGGAAAAACTGTCCCTAATGCTGATATCATAAAAAAACCCTTTGTCGTCGGTATCCAACCCTGCTGTTATCTTCGCTCTTGCCGCAGAAACTGCCATCATGTTGATAATAAGCACAAAAGTGCTTTCGACTATATTCAGATTTACCAGGACATCAAACCGCCTTCGCCAGCTTCTAAAATAAAGGAGTATAAGATCTTTTAAAAATACCGGGCTCAAAGGGTGCCTGAAATTCCCGCTCTTATCAAAAACATCTATATACTCAAAACTGTCTATATACGGCGAGTTTTCAAATATCTTTGAGTTTTTTCTGTTATCGCATATAAACGTAATCCTGGCTTCCGGGTATTTTAATTTTAATGCCTTTATCGCATGATTAGCCAGAACATAATCGCCAAGGCTTGCAAACTTCATAACAGCGATACGTTTAAAATCAAACGGGGGCGAAAGCGGTTTTTTATGTTTACCCAAACGCCGCCTTAAGATAGGCAATATTAAAGTTTCAATAAGAATTCTTATTCGCCTGGACATGCCCCTCATACTCCATAAATTTTTTCCTGCCTGCTGCCAATTCATTTAGCAATGTTTCATCTGTAAATATTCTCCTTATAGTAGGTATGATTTCGGCCTCTTTTTTTACCAAAATAACACCCATGCCTTCAATGAAAGGAGAAAGATATCCCATGCCTTTATGCCTTAATTCAAAAATAACTACCGGCTTATCCAAAACCATAGCCTCAAGCGCTACTGTTGAATATTCTGCAATAACCGCATCACTGTTTGCAATGATCTCGTATATATCGCTGTACCACCGAAAAATATGCATATTCAAAGCCTTATTGTATTTTCTAACCAGATCTATTTTTTCTTCTTCCGCAAAATCGCCGTGATGAAATTTAACCAAAAACTGCGTATCAGGCAATTTATTTACTTCGTTTATAAACTTCAGCAATACCTGGCTGGTATCGTAATGACTAGACGAAGCATTAGTGCTTCCCGCATAGCACGAATCCGCATAAAAAACTGTTTTTTTTGAAGAATCAAGCCCACATTTTTTACAAAATTTAACCTTGTCAAAATTAGAATAATTACGAATCAACAAATCCGCCACAGGATAACCCGAAACAACTATCCTTTCCAAAGATATGCCTCTATCTAAATAAAAATCTGTGCCTGCCTTGCCCCAAACCACTATTTTATCGCTGCGCGGCATTGGCAAATACGCGTCACGCACCGATATTCCATGCTGATAGCGCATTGTAGCAAGGCCTTTCCTCTTCGCCACAGAGGTAAATGATTTATGAAAAAGCGCGTCATCCCACGGCATCAGAAAAGTGTCCAGTTTGTATTTTTGTATGGTGTATTCGGCATAAGAAATTTCCAATACCAATTCTGAAAAAAACGCGACGTACCTGTCCCGCAACTCATTAGAAATAGCATCCCAAAAATTAACGCCTTTCCATATAAACTGCTTATCAAACCCCGGAGAACTAATAAATTTTTTCCAGCAGGCATCGGGTAATTGTTTTGCCTCTTTCAAAAGCGAATCAGACAAATAGCTTTTACAATACCTTAACGGATAAAATCTGACCCTGTTATTAAATACGCACCTCAAAAAATTTATGTGCTTAAGATTCCGGATCGCCGGCTGAGGCAGATAAACCTCGTAATCAAATTCCTTAAACAGCCGTTCCACTAAAGTGTAATAGCCTTTATAATGGTCAAAATATATGTTTAACCTGGATTTACCGCGACTCTTTCGCTTAATATTTGCCATTAACGACAGGGAATTATTTACAACTGCCCAGAATATGTTCTGCATACTTGATTTTATAATGCCTGGTATACTTCCGGCAGGCATAAGAACCCTGTAAGTTTCAAAACTTTCCGAAGCGTATGGCCTTGCAGGCATATTCACCTTTTCAAACTTAATTCTGTTATCCGACAAAAAATTTAAAAATAACCTGCTTAAAAGGCTCTTGTCGTCAAAAATAATAAACTCTGCTCCGGGCTCGCTCTCCGCTATGCGTTTTATAAGCAATATATTTTTCAGGACACGGATAAAAAATTCTAAAACCGTTACCTCAAGCATCTCACCTAATGAATAACCGCGAAATACGGTAAAATCCGCGCCCTGCACTTTATACCAATTCCTGGAAAAAGCAAGCGCGTCTTTCTCTATTCCCAGGCAATCCTCAATAGAAAGATAATCCTTATATTCCTTTAAGATGACGCTGTCTGTTGCAGAAAAATCCTTAAGCCATAAATCCAGCTGCACTAAAATTATCTGATGCCCCTTATTTTTTTCAAGGAGCCCGGTAAGCATTTCTTTTGAACTTGTATTGCAAAAAATAATTTTTTTCATAACTTAGGTTTTGTTATTGTTTACGCGCAACTGCCCACATATGCGAAGAAAGTAAATTATCAGCTAAAAATTTCTGAAATAGGCTGCCCAACCTTTCCCAGTCATCTACCAAAACCTGTTTTAAAAATGGCTGCCCTGAAAGGCTAAATTCACCGTCGATGACCTTTTTCCTGACCAATTCCGCATCCAACTTGCCAGGCGTTAATACCTCCAATGTCTCAAAACCGCATTTGCTGAATAAACAGGAAAACGAATCAGGATTAAAGTAATTAAGATGTTCGATATCTATTGAATTGGAAAAAGATTGTAATGTAGCTATATCAAACCCCTTGAAATTGGGACAGGTGACAATAATCAACCCTTTCGGTTTAAGCAATGAATTGCATTTAACCAAGAAATCGCGCGGGCAAAAAAGATGCTCGATAACTTCAAAACTTGCTACAACGTCTATCGTATTTTTTTTAAACTTCACCTGTTCAAACTGCTTTTCAATAACTTCCAGCCCTTTATGCCTGCAAGATTCGGCTAGTGAAGGCGTAGGTTCAATAGCGATGACGCGCTCAAAAAGCCTGCGCTTTTTCACCTCTTCACAAAAAGTACCAAACCCAGCACCCACCTCCATTAATGCGCCTGCGTCAATATTGTACCGTTTACAGGCCTTAGCCAATAATTTTACTCTTGGGACAAATATTTTATTGCGCCTGCTGTTTTCAGAGGCGGAAAAAATATGTTTATTCCAATATCTATAGTTTTCAGATGATGAATAATACAACCTCAACATTTTCAGTGTTGGGCGGGGATTAACATAAACTGTCTGGCAGGCAGAACAGCTTACATAAAATACACCATATTTTTTAAACATCCTGACCGAACTTTTAGATCCGCAGGCAGGGCACGGTATATAAACGAAATCTTTTTTGTGCCGTAAAATTCTATCAAGATCTGCCATATACTGCTTATTCTGATGCTGCATTAGACTGGCAGGACGAATCTCTTCTTCTGTTAAAATATTATGTTTAACCTTACTCATATCTAAATCAGTTCGTGCCTCTCATTTTTAATTCAGCTTTTACATAGTTTTTCATATCTTTAACGTTGCACATTCTGTTAAAGAAATCGATATCGCTTATATTTATCTGCCGCGTGAACCAGAGCGCACCAAAATAAATCACGCATGTAATAACAAAGAATAACGGTAAAAACATCAGGCTATTAAACGACAACACATTTGCCGCAGCGCTAACCCCGGCACAGCTCAGCAAGGCAACTAAACTATGAAAAAATATCCTTTTGTTCAGTTTAACCCCGGCCAACTTAAAAGCAATAATCTTTGAAGCGGTAAAACCGATAAAAGACATGAGCATTAAAGTAAGAGCGGCGCCCTGCGTGCCATATCCAAACATTTTCACACCAAACAAGCTCTTCGGAATTAGTATAAAATAAAATATTATCATTAAAGGAAACTCCAAAATCGCCTCTAATGCATAAAGCTTGTTGCGACCTATGCCTACTATAAGCACAGATGCCGGCCTGCCTATTGTAAGGAATAACGCCTGTAACAATAAAAACCGCATAATAGGGACTGATGAAAGATACTGGCTGCCTAATAAAATTTCAATAACAGGCTTCGCAAAAACAATCAAAAACATAACCAGGGGGCTGACTATCAATGAAAGATAACGCTCTGCTTTTTTACAAAGCTCCCTCATGGCCCCCATATCTCCTTTGGTATAAAACTGTGACACAGCGGCCAAAAGTATGGTAAGAACGGCGTCCGATATTAATAGTATAAAGTTAGGCAATTTTTGCGCGCCGTAATAATAACCGACATCCTTTGAAGAGTTAAAAGCCTGTATAAGAAGTGTATCCAGATAATAATAAAAAGGCCTTATGACAGCCACTGCCGCCAAAGGGGCCGCAAAGGAAACATAGCTTTTTACAGAGTCCGAGGTAGGACGTTCAACAGGATACCCCCTGAATAAGTACAGCGCTACCGTCAAAGCCACTACAGCGGAAACCAGAATCGCACCTGCCAGTAAAATAATACTGGGCATTATTATCGCTATAAAAATCGACAGCACAGCATTCGTAAACATCATTACAAATTCAACTAACTGGGATTTTGCAGTCTCCAGTTTTCCGTCGAATGTCAATGTTATCGTAGTAACGATGTTTTTGAATACCAATGATGCCAGAAATATATAGATAACAATTTCGTGCGTTTTGGTCTCAAACCCATTGCCGAATTTCTTTATAAAATAAATAACCAGCAATGACACTGTAAGCAACAATGCGATCAATATACCCCTGATGGAAAAAAATGTACCTATGCACCTGCCTATGTTTTTGTTTTCGGAAATACGTTTCAGGTGCGCGGATGCAAAACCCAGCTCTCCCAGCGCGGTGAAAAAGCCTGTAAATGCCAGCGCAAAACCCATTATACCGTAACGCTCCGGCCCCAATGACCTTGCAACAAAAAATGTCACCGCAAAGCCAAATATTAAAGAAGACCCTTTTGTGCCGAAAGTTAACAGAGCTTTTTTGGCCAGCATATTATTTTTCCTTGAAATCCACGCCTACTTCAAACATAGGTTCCCATCTACCTGTTTTTTGATCTTTGGCAAACAATTTTTTATTTATAACCCGTTTTTTCAGCGATAGTGTCCTCAAACAGAAGGTTTAATTAACTTTAAGGTAAATGTATCTAAAAAAGAGTATAATGTACCCCCA
>PEUD01000142.1:0-3029 GCA_002780805.1 Candidatus Omnitrophica bacterium CG02_land_8_20_14_3_00__42_8
CGCGGAACCCCTCGACAAGCTCGGGGTAAACTCCACGCGGAAAAACGCAGAAACTATACTTAAGTTTTCAGCGTAGTTCCGCGTCCCGCCAACGAAACAATGGCGGGCTTCTGCGTGGTTCCGCGATTATTATTTCGAATACAACTCTATAATCAACTGCTCTTTTATGTCGGCTGCTGTGTCCCTTCTCTCCGGAAGCCTCGTAATCTTTGTCTTAAGATTTTCTTTATCAACCTCGATCCATGCAGGGTAACCCCTGTCTTTTAATTTCTCTACAGAGTCTTTGACTCTTTTTACGGTCTTCTCTTTTGGTTTTATGGCCACGATATCGCCTGTTTTTACTGAATAAGACGGTATGTCCGTTTTTCTGCCGTTGACAAGCACATGGCCATGTATCACTATCTGCCTCGCCTCAGGCATTGAGGAAGCAAAGCAAGATTTAAATACAACATTATCCAGCCTTCTTTCTAAAAGCTCTAAGAGTTTTGAGCCGGTAACCCCTTTTGAACGGCTGGCTGTCTGAAAATATTTTCTGAATTGGCGTTCTAATATCCCATATATCTTTTTTACTTTCTGTTTTTCTCTTAATTGCAGGCCATAGTTTGAAGGCTTTGTCCTCTGGCCTTTTCCATGCTGGCCCGGGGCATAACTTCTCTTAACAAAACCGCATTTTTCCGTATAACACCTTTGCCCTTTTAAAAAAAGCTTGGCGCCTTCTCTTCTGCATACCCTGCACGATGATCCCGTATATCTTGCCATGTTTAAACCCTTCTCTTTTTAGGCGGCCTGCAGCCATTATGCGGGATAGGCGTAACATCCCTTATAGCGCTTATATGCAGCCCGGCTGCCTGTATAGCTCTTATTGCCGCTTCCCTGCCGGATCCCGGGCCCTTGATGAAAACTTCAACATCCTTAAGGCCATGCTCAATGGCTTTTTTTGCGGCATCACTGGCAGTAACCTGAGCGGCAAAGGGCGTTGATTTCTTGGAACCCGTAAAACCCACAGATCCGCAGCTGGACCAAGCTACAGCATTGCCCTGTTTATCGCTTATTGTAACTATTGTATTATTGAAAGTCGCTAAAACATGGGCTATGCCGGTGGTAATATTCTTAGTGATCTTTTTCTTCGTTGTTTTAGGTTTTGCCTTTGCCTGCTCTGTCATAAATCTCCTTTAATTTGTTTGTTATTTCTCCGCCGGGGCCGCTGCTGTAGCCTTGGCAGCTTTTCTAATCACGCCGACAGTTTTTCTTGGGCCTTTTCTGGTTCTCGCGTTGGTCCTTGTTCTCTGGCCTCTTACAGGCAAGGATTTTCTGTGCCTCAATCCTCTGTACGAACCAACATCTATAAGTCTTTTTATATTCTGAGAAATCTCCCTTCTCAAATCTCCTTCTACTTTATACTCCTTTTGAATAATAGCCGCTACCCTTGAAATTTCGTCTTCCTTTAGGTCCTTTGCCCTTGTGTCAGGGTTCACTCCTGCCTGTTTCAATATTTTGTTTGAAAGCGGCCTCCCTATGCCATAAATATAGGTCAAGGCTATCTCTATGCGTTTTTCTTTTGGTAAATCAATACCCGCGATCCTTGCCATGCTTTTACTCCTTATCCCTGTCTCTGTTTATGTTTAGGGTTTGAACAAATTATTCTAACTACGCCTTTACGCCTTATTACTTTGCATCTTTCACAAATAACTTTTACAGAAGCTTTGACTTTCATATTTACTCCTTGCCTATTTCGCTCTGTACGTAATTCTTCCTCTTGTCAGGTCATAAGGGGAAAGTTCCATTTTAACCTTATCGCCCGGTAAAATTTTTATAAAGTTCATCCTCATTTTCCCGGAAACATGCGCAAGCACTTTGTGGCCGTTTTCTAATTCGACCCTGAACATTGCGTTCGGCAATGATTCTACTACCGTGCCTTCAACTTCTATCGCTTCTTCTTTTGCCATAGCTTAACTCTGCTTTCATGCTATCGCGGAACTACGCAGAACCCCTCGGCAAGCTCGGGGTAAACTCCACGCAGAAAAACGCGGAAGCTATATTTGAGTTTCAGCGTAATTCCGCATCTGTTCCGAGCAAAGCAAGGAACGGCTTCCGCGTTAGTTCTGCGATTTTATGTCAATATCCTTGCTTCTCCTTCGGTAATCGCAACTGTATGTTCGAAATGAGCTGATAATAATCTATCTTTCGTGACAGCTGTCCAGCCGTCGCTTAAAACCTCTACTTCATACCCGCCTTCGTTTATCATGGGCTCTATCGCTAGCACCATCCCTCTTTTTAACCTGGGGCCCGTACCCTGCCTGCCAAAATTAGGCACTTCCGGATCCTCGTGCAGGCTTTTGCCTATGCCATGGCCTACGAATTCCCGGACTACTCCGTAACCATGCGATTCCGCAAATTCTTGTACGGCATTTGAAATATCAAAGAGCCTGTTGCCTTCTACGGCTTTTTCTATCGCGAGGCGCAGGGCTTTTTCTGTAACCTCTATCAGAGAAAGCGCCTTTTCAGAAATTTTATCCCCGATCGGCACAGTAAGCGCGCTGTCCGCGTAATATCCGTTCTTTTCAATACCTACATCTATACTTAATATGTCCCCCGAAGAAAGCCTGGTGTTCCCCGGGATGCCGTGCACTACTTGTTCGTTTAAAGAAGTGCATATAACCCCGGGGAAACCCCTGTATCCCTGAAATGCAGACCTGGCATCGAACTTTTTTATTATTTCAACTGCCTTTCTTTCCAAATCAGCGGTTGTTACGCCTGGTCTTACGCCGGCCTTAAGCTCCTTCAGTATTAAATTAACTATTTCCCCTGCCTCAGATATAAGCTTGAGCTCATTTTCTGATTTTATGTCTATCATCTTAATCACGAATTACCGCGAATTTTTATCGAATTACCGCAAATTAATACCCTGGTTTTTATTCGTGGTTATTCGTTCAGTATCTCAGCTAACTCGCTATAAACTTTACCGGCTTCCAGGCCGCCTGAAACCTCTTTAAGTATGCCTTGCGCTTTATAATAATCTATCAGTTCTT
>PEUD01000142.1:3080-8632 GCA_002780805.1 Candidatus Omnitrophica bacterium CG02_land_8_20_14_3_00__42_8
CGTCTTTTCTCTGATAAAGCTTTGCCCCGCACCTGTCGCATAGACCCTGTTTTTTTGGCGGCATGTTGACTATATGATAATTTGCCCCGCATTTAGAGCAAAGCCTTCTGCCCGTAAGCCTTAAAATAACCGTGCTTATGCCGGTCCTGAAATACACTACTATATCTATAGGTAACTTTAACTTGCTTAGCTCGTTATCCAGCTTTTTTGCCTGATATACAGTTCTTGGGAAACCGTCCAGAACAAAATCTTTCTTGTCTTGAACGTTCTTTATTGTATCCAGCATCGTTTCTATTACAATATCGTCCGGAACCAGCTCTCCTTTTTCCATAAAGGCTTTTGCCTTTTCGCCTATATCCGTATTATTTTTTACATTCTCTCTTAATATATCCCCCGTAGACAAATGTAAAAATCCTTTTTTCTCCTGAAGCATAACTGCCTGCGTCCCTTTCCCTGCTCCTGGAGGGCCTAACAATACCATTCTCATTACTATCTCCTGCCCCTGATTTTCCCCTTCTTCAGGAAACCTTCGTAATGCCTCATTAAAAGCTGGGATTCCACCGCTCTCATGGTATCAAGCATTACTCCGACTACTATCAATAGCGCCGTGCCGCCAAAAAAACTGGCTATAAGATATGGTATTTTAAGCCATGCGCCGAGCATGTCAGGAAAAACAGCTATGAACGCAAGGAATATCGCGCCGGGAAGAGTAATCCTTGTCATTATAAAATCAAAATATTCCGCGGTTGGCCTGCCCGGCCTTACGCCAGGAACAAATCCTCCGTATTTTTTCATGTTATCAGCCACATCAGCAGGATTAAAGGTAATGGCCGTGTAAAAATAAGCAAAGAATATGATCAGCACGCTATAAAGAACGGTATATAAAATATGGCCCCGCATCAAGGCCTCCGCGAACCTCTGAAGCCCGGCATTAGGTATAAAACCGGCTACTGTCGCCGGAAAAAGTATTATTGACTGAGCAAATATTATAGGTATAACACCTGCCTGATTTACTCTTAATGGTATATAGGTGTTTTGTCCGCCGTATACTTTTCTGCCCACGATCCTTTTAGCGTACTGCACAGGAATTTTTCTCTGGCCCTGGGTAATCAATATGACAGCTACCACTACGGCAACACCTATCACTGACATAAATGCCAATGTAAAAAACGGGTATTTTATTATGCTTTTTTGAGGAGCAAATATTAATGTAAAGACCTGTTCTAAAGCCGTGGGCAGCCTGGAAATAATGCCGGCTGTTATTACAAGAGATATGCCGTTTCCTATGCCATACTCCTGAATCTGCTCCCCTATCCACATTATAAAAGCAGTGCCTGTCGTAAGAGTAAGTACTGTAATCAATCTAAAGCTCCAGCCGGGATTGTCAACAATCTGCAGGCCCTGAAATCTCGCGGGGCTCTCGAGCCACATGCTTATAAAAAATGCCTGCACGACAGAAAGCACTATCGTACCATACCGCGTATATTGTATCATCTTGCGCCTGCCTGCTTCGCCTTCTTTTGAAAGTTTCTCAAGATAGGGAACGACCGTCACGAGAAGCTGCAGTATGATAGAGGCTGAGATATAGGGCATTATACCGAGAGCGAATATGGTAAGGCGCGTCAAGGCGCCTCCTGAAAACATATCCATGATGCCGAAAAGCCCGCCGCCCTGGGACCTTGCTACATTATTAAAGAACTGTAATAAAGCCGCACCGTTTACACCCGGCGTAGGTATATAGGCGCCAATCCTGTAAATCGCTAAAAGTAAAAGCGTGATGAATAACTTTTTTCTAAGGTCCGGTATCTTAAAAGAATTTACTAATGCCTGGAGCATGTGTTATATAATTCTCCTATCCCCTACTTTATTATTTCACATTTTCCGCCGGCGCTTTTTATTTTTTCTTCCGCTGACTTTGAAAACGCGTGGGCCTTTACGTGCACAGGGATTTTTATCTCTCCTCTGCCTAGTATCTTTAAAAAATTTACAGGGCCTTTTATTATGCCTTTTTCCTTTAATAATTCCGGCGTTACGGACGCCTCTTTTTTTAATTTTGAAAACACATCCAGATTCACGATCGAACGCCCTGCCACAGGCCTTTTTCTAAACCCTCTTTTTGGTATTTTCCTTATCAGCGGCATCTGCCCGCCTTCAAAACCCGGAGACCTTCCCGCGCCGGAACGGGACATCTGGCCCTTATGGCCTCTAGTGGAAGTTTTGCCATGGCCTGAACCAGGGCCTCTTCCTACAATCTTTCTTCTTTTTTTTGCGCCTATAGCAGGCCTTAGATCCTGTATTTTCACCCTGTTCTCCCTTTCCGATTACATATCCCGCCCTTTTTACATTAAAATATTATTTTCCTGTAGAAAGGGCGGGGTTCATGCTCCACTCTCTGACATGTCTCGTTCTAATCTTAATCTCTTCAAGCCGTCAATCGCTGCCTTTGTCACGTTTATAGGATTCTCGGAACCAAGCGATTTTGTAAGTATGTCTTTTATTCCGGCTGCGTCGCATATAGCGCGCACAGATCCTCCCGCGATAACGCCTGTTCCTTCAAGCGCGGGTTTTAAAAGGACCTTTGCCGCCCCAAAGTGGCCCACGATTTCATGAGGTATAGTCTTCCCTCTGACAGGGACTTTAAAAAAATTTTTCTTCGCGTTGGTAAGCCCTTTTCTTATCGCATTCGCGACATCGTTTGCCTTTCCATAACCGCATCCGACTGTACCGTTGCCGTTTCCTACGGCGATGAGCGCGGTAAATGAAAATCTTTTTCCGCCTTTCACAACCTTTGAAACCCTGTTGATGGTTATCACTTTTTCTATATACTGGTCTTCCTGGGCTGCGTCAAGTTTTCGCATTAGTCTTTCTTTTGCCTGAATCTTCTCCGCCATATAATTATTTAGCCCTCTTTGTTAATCGCTGAACTACGCGCGGAAGCTGGCCTTCACTTCGTTCAGGTCAGACGCGGAACTACGCAGAAACTCACGTATAATTTCCGCGTTTTTCCGCGTCCCGCCAAAGAAACAGTGGCGGGCTTCTGCGTATTTCCGCGATTTCAAAATTTTAGCCCCGCTTCTCTCGCGGCATCAGCAAGGGCCTTTATCCTGCCGTGATACAGATAGCCGCCTCTGTCAAATACGATTTTTTTAATATCTTTTTTAAACGCCTCTTCCGCGATATACGCGCCCATTTTCTTGGCAGCCTCTACATTTCCGCCCTTGGCCGTAAATTCTTTCTTAAAAGAACTATCATTAGTGGAAAGTGAAAGCATGGTGCGGCTTGCCGTGTCATCTATGAACTGAATATAAAGATTGCCGTGGCTTCTATGTACGATAAGCCTCGGCACATCTTTTGTGCCTGATAGTTTTTTGCGTATCTTGTAATGCCTTTTTATTCTTCCTAATTCCGATTGGCTTTTGATTTTTCTTTTCACCCCGGCCTTCCTTCCTCATACGCACCCCGCCCAAAAGGAAGAGCGGGGTTCATGTTACTTCTCCGTGCCTCCGACTGCCTTGCCGGCTTTCTTTCTGACAAACTCTCCTAAATATCTTATGCCCCTGCCTTTATAAGGCTCCGGCTCAAAGAATGCCCTTATCTCGGCAGCTGCCTGGCCGACCCTTGCTTTATCAATGCCTTCTATAATAATATAGGCGGGTTTTGGGGGAGCCTTGATTGTTATACCGTCAGGTATCGGATAAACTATCTGGTGTGAAAAACCTAAATTTAAAGTAAGTTTCTTGCCATCTGCCTGAGCGCGATAACCAACGCCCACTATTTCAAGAGTTATTATATAGCCTTCGCTCACACCCTTTACCATATTGTTTATACAGGCCCTGGCCAGGCCATGCATGGCAAACGCGGTTTTGTCTTCCTTTAATCTCTTGACAATAACGCTTGAATCGCTAATCTGCGCCTCTACTTCAGAAGGCAGGTTCCAATCCAATTTGCCCTTCGGGCCTTCTACAAAAATTTTTCCGGATTCTATCTTTATTTTTACCTTATCCGGAATATGTATTGGTTTTTTGCCGATGAGAGACATCTTTTTCTTATTTGTTGTTTCGGCAGACTAAAGTCTGCCCTACAATTTTGTCGCAAAGGCCTTCACAAACATCCCTGTAGGGGAACCTTAAGGTTCCCCTACAGGGATGTCTCGGCCTTTGCCTTTATATCACCATACGTAACACAAAACCTCTCCGCCTGTCTGCATTTCGCTTGCCTGCGTATCTGTTACAATGCCTCTGGAGGTAGATAAAATAGCTATGCCAAGCCCTCCAAAAACCTTCGGGATCCTGTCTTTTTTCACGTAGATCCTAAGGCTCGGCTTAGATATCCGGCTAAGGCCTTTTATAACAGGTTCTTCGTCGCTTGTATATTTTAAATAAACCCTTAACGCGCCTTGTTTTTTGTCGTCTACAAATTTAAAATCCTTTATGTATTTCTCTCTTTTAAGTATATTCAATATCTCTTCGGATATCCTGGAAAACTGAATGTCCACCTTTATTTTCCTTGCCGTGCTCCCGTTTCTGATTACTGTCAACGCATTACTTATCGGATCCGTTAGGTTCATGTATTCCCCTTGTCTCTGAACTGTTTTGGCAGCCCTACAATTTTGTCGCAAAGGCCTTCACAAACAGGCACATTAAAATGTGCCCATTCTCGGCCTTTGCCTTTAAACTACTACCAACTTGCTTTCGTTACGCCCGGTATGTCTCCGCGTGACGCCATTTCCCTGAAGCACAAACGGCAGATCTGGAATTTTCTCAAATATGCGGCCGGCCTGCCGCACAATTTGCATCTATTGTATTTTCTCACTTTGAATTTAGGCGTTCTTTTTTGTTTTGCTATCAAGCATTCTTTTGCCAAACTATCCTCCTGCTCCCGCTGTTTATCGCTGAACTACGCGGAACCCCTCGACAAGCTCGGGGTAAACTCCACGCGGAAAAACGCTGAAATTAAATGCTGACTTCCGCGTATTTCCGCGTCCCACCAAAAAAACAGTGGCGGGCTTCGGCGTGGTTCCGCGATTATTTTGATGCAAACGGCATGCCGAACAATTTTAGTAACTCATACGATTCTTCTTTGGATTTTGACTTTATGTTCATTATGATGTCCATGCCCTGTATCTTCTGGATCCTATCAACGTCTATTTCCGGAAATATTGACTGCTCTTTTATGCCTATAGAGTAATTACCCCGCTCGTCGAAGGAATCAGGTGACATGCCTCTGAAATCCCGTATCCTGGGCAATGCGACGTTTAAAAGCCTGTCCATGAATTCATACATCCTGTTTCTTCTCAAGGTTACTTTGCATCCTATGGGAAGGCCTTGTCTTATTTTAAAATTTGCTATCGCCTTCTTTGCTCTGGTTATAACAGGTTTCTGGCCGGCTATAGCTCCCATATCCGCCATTGCCTGTTCAACGAATTTTATATCCTGAGCGCCTGCTCCTATCCCCATATTTATAACTATTTTCTTCAACACGGGGGCCTGCATAGCATTCTTGTAGCCAAATTTCTTGGATAATTCCGGGACAATTGTCTTCCTGTAGCGGTC
>PEUD01000006.1:0-1539 GCA_002780805.1 Candidatus Omnitrophica bacterium CG02_land_8_20_14_3_00__42_8
TATCGGCCTTTCCTTCAACGCTTTGAAACTGACCCCTGATTCAGCGCCGGGGATCGGAGCAACCGGCTCCGTCAGCAGAAACTTGCCGTCCTTTATTGAACTCTTCAATTTTTCAGCTATCTCAACCGCCTTGGAATAGCTGGAAAGTGCGCCTGTAGGAATTTCTTTGCCTTTTAGAACAATCTTTCCGGTCTTTAGCTGGGCGTAATTTACCTCTCCTAAACTACCTGGGATGCAATTCGGATACGCCTCGCTGTAATCAATTATCTGCGTCCAGATATCTGCGTCTTCCACTGCCGTATACTTGCATATCTCTTCATTTAATATTGGTATTGGAACTCCTATGCCAACCGTAAGCGTAACGCCATAACCCTGGAAAGTAGTGCCAACCAAATAATCAGGCGACATTTGTTTCAAATCTCCTATTACAGCCAGTGTCCCGGCCGGCGCCTGAGGGATCCCTGTCTCCTTGCGCTTTACGGTCGGGGAATGCTGTGTACCCTGCCATGCTACGTATCCTACGCCGCCTCCAAGAAAAATCTTCGTGCCGATACCTATTGTTTTATAATGAGGGTCTTTTAATAAAGGCGAAAGCTGGCCTGCTGAGCAATAATAAGCATTTCCGAGATTCGGCCTTAAAGCCCCCATATAGGTATAAATCATCCTATTAGATAAATTCACGGCGCAGTTATAATTCTGATAGGCATTCCTCATGTTAAACAAGACCGCTTCGTTGAGATCTTTGATGTTAATCAAAGTTTCTATTTTTTTGCGCGGGTAACAGTCTGTCCCATAAGCTGTCCCTTTAAGAGCGACGTCTTTTCCTGCCACTAATTCCTGTATCACGTGCGCTCCGCCGTATTTAAATTCTCCCGGGTATACTTTATTTCTCGGGTCATCATCCGGAAGAGCAGTCGCGCCTAAATACAAATCAACTGCCGCAAAACCCGTATATACAGGCACGTCATTTACAGTCACTTCTCCACCGCCAAGCTTTATCCTGGGCCTTGAATGCCCAATATTAAAATAAACCCCGGAAGAGCACATCGGGCCGAAAGTGCCTGTAGTAACAACATCTACTTTTTCAGCTGTCTTTTTAATTCCATCTTTTTCAACAAGGCCTATTATTTCTTCCGCAGTAACAACTACCGCGGTTCCTTTTTTAATCTTTTCATTTATCTCTTTGATTGTTTTTGCCATATTTATCCTCCGTTTTTAAAATTTGGACATCTTAGTAGAGAGCTGCCTTTCGCCGGTATCGCATATAATAGTGACTATCATCTTGTTCTTATTTTCGTAATAGTTCATCTCTATAACCAATACTGGAGTAGCGGAGCGGCCTGTCCTGAGCGGCTTGTGGTGAGCGCAGTCGAACCAAGCCGAAGGAAGCTCCGCGCCAAAGCTTATCTATGCGAAGCTCGCTTCGCTGCTCCAAACAACGCATCTCGTCAGAGTTCTTCTGCAACTGAACTGTTACATAAAGGCGTGTTTCCTATGAGTTCTGTAATATTATCATAAATTTTTGCCATGCAAGGCCTC
>PEUD01000006.1:1570-10023 GCA_002780805.1 Candidatus Omnitrophica bacterium CG02_land_8_20_14_3_00__42_8
TGTTACATAAAGGCGTGTTTCCTATGAGTTCTGTAATATTATCATAAATTTTTGCCATGCAAGGCCTCTTTTAAATAAAGTACGACGTATTTACATTATTACTTTTAAAACCTTCAACCCTTCTTATAAGCTCGGCAAAGGTAATGGTGTCTACCACTAAAGATGTGGCTATGTAAACCTGCGACCATATATCTTTAAATACACAATATGGAAAATCCATGCATCTTTCATATTTTTTCTTACCGGCGCACGCTATTGGCTCAATGGGGCCTTCTATAAATCTAATCACCTCTCCCACTGTTATGGTCTCAGGAGGCCTTGCTAAAAAATAACCGCCATCTATCCCTCTCTTACTTCCTACAAACCCGCCTTTTTTTAAAGTTAAAAGTATCTGCTCTAAAAATTTAAAAGGTATGTCCCCTTTTTTAGCCAGTTCTTGAATAGGCAATACTCCTTTATTATAGTGCAGCGCCAGATCAAGCATGGCTTTTAAACTGTAATCGCCTTTATATGTTATCTTCATTGTAAACCTCTAATCTATATAATTATGATTAACTTGGTATGGATTATAGCATAATAAAAAAATGAATCAAGAAAAATTTTAATTTTTTTATGATGAATTGAAATATTGCGAAGTACTTCGGCAGAGGTCCTTCGCTGTGCTATGAGACTCCTATCGTCGCCTCATTACGCTCGCTCAGGATCAAATCTGCCAAAGGCGGATTTGGCTGCCCGAACTGGACGCCAGATGAATTTCACAACCTCAAGAGGTTTACTTACTTGTGAAACTGACCGCCCGCCGTTTCAAGCATAGTTTTATTTATTTAGGCAGCCTAAACTAATTTGAAATCTTATAATAGGCGTTCCTGCCTTTCCCCACAAGCTCAATAAGTTTTGCATCTATTAACTTAGAAATCTCTTTCAGCATTGCCTGGCGCGTTATGCCAAACATATCTCTTAAATTTTTATTACTGACTTTGCCTTTCTCTTGTATCCGTTCCAGAATTTTTATCTGCTTCTGGGTTAATTCTATTCTCTCCCCTTCTTCTATTTTCGGAGTCAGCCCGATTTTTTCTATAAAATCTTTAACCTTGTTTATGGAATATAAAACTCCATCACTAAAATATTCAAGCCATCTGGTTATACCGCCTTTGTCTGTCTGAGCTGTTTTTAATGCCGCATAATAGTCGGTTCTATTTTCGTCGTAAAAGTCATCGAGCACAAAAAATCTGCGATGATCAAAACCGCTTTTGTATAAAATTAACGCTGCCATTAACCGGGCTGTTCTGCCATTACCATCGATGAACGGATGAATTCTTGCAATTTCATAATGGACAATACCCGCAAGAATAACGGGATTGATCTCTTTTATCTTGTCTGAATTGAACCAATCCAAAAATTCCAATACCAGCCGCGGTACATCCTTTGTTTTTGGCGGTATGTATTCTGCTGCTTCCTTAAATCTTGTTCCGTCAAAAATACGCCTGCCTACAAAAACCGCACGATTTCTAAGAACGCCGCAATCTTTTTGATCCCGCAGGGTGCCGGTAGTAACAGTCTCGTGAACTTTGAGAAAGAGCGTGATGTCTATTGTTTTCTTGCCTGCATATCCAGGAATTGAATCTAACGCCTTGAGATAATTTAAAACCTCATCCTTATCTTTCGCCATAGCCGTCATATCTTTATTTTCGGCTAAGGCGGTAACCTGTTCAAGGTTTAAGTTATTCCCCTCGATACTCGTAGATGAGTGAGCATTATGAATCCTGGCTTCTTTTTTTAGCTTTAACTCCCATTTAGGGATAAGCTTGGCCTGCTCAATAACCTCTCTACCCGCTGCAATTTGGGTGAGATTGTTAAGGATTTTATCCGTAATCTTATAGTTCGGCTTAAACGGCATAGCATTATTATAACAAATGACAACCTAAATGACAACCGATTATTATCTGAACAATAAAACCGCAATATTTAGTCATTTATTATAAACCTCATCACTTTTGCCAAGGTTGCAATCTTGACATAGCGTTTGAAGGTTATCAATGGTAGTCCTACCACCCTTTGAAAATGGAATCTTATGGTCAATGTGAAGTTTTATCCCTGGATCTGTCGCGGGGCTACGACCACAAAACACACACCGAAAATTATCTCTGTCAAGTATTCGCACTCTGACGCTTGCTGGAACAACTCTTGTTTTGCTGACCCTATATTCAATTTGTTCTCTCACATCTTCCCTTAAGACCACAGCTTGTTTGACTACATTTTCATCAGTTACAACTATGTTGGTACCCATTTTATACTCGATGAATTTCAAGCAGGCATTTGCCCATCCATTAAATCTGTATCGATAAGTTCCGAGAGTAATCTTAGGCTTTGAATTTTTCCATTCGACACATGAGGGACGATGCCCCAATTGGTTCCAAATTCTTTCCATTTCTTCAAAGAGATCTTTATCGGTCAAAGGAATCAAGTGCGACCGAGATTGACGCGGTATCAAATCTAAGCCTTTTTCTTTGAGTCTTTCCTTTAAAATAGATAGGGCTTTGTGCCATGAGCCAAATTCATTCTTTACGGTCCCAACGCTTATGCTGGAGTTTTTGCTAAAATCGTCAGAACTGAATTCCAAATAATTATGTTGCTGGGCTACCTTTTCAAGCTCTTCAATGATTTTAGCCCTCGGAATTTTGTCTGCCCTTGTTCTTTGAAATTTATAATCCATAAATAATCGCTGCTCTTTGTTCGCCTGAGCGTCAGGGTTGGCTGTGTCTATGTAACGATATTAGAACCTATTTTAAGGGTTCGCCCTTAAAATAAAAATTTCAACATGAGGCTCGGCAGTCGGCTGACGGCCGTCCGCGACTGAGGACGAAATGTCCGAAGAAGTGCCGAGGCCGCCGGACGAGGCCACCCAGCCATCAGCCGACTGCGTCCTCGCATACTATATGAGCAACAGAGCTCGTCCGCTATCCTGCCTATCATCAACCTAAAGCACCGTGACGGCAGAATGCCGAACCAGCCCAAGCGTTCCGCACCAAAGGCAAATTTTGCCCCCACCCAAAATTTGCCTTTTGTGCGGGAAAAAGAACAAAGATAATGTTTCAAGCATCTCCTGTTTGGCCGAACAAAGATAATATATAAAATAGACGCCCTATACTTAGGATATTATACTTTAATCCTTAATTTGTTCAAGGATTTTGGCAAATATTTTTGTTTATTTTCAGAATATATAATTGGGGCCTTCTCTACGAAGGCGTTCACGGCGAATTTCATAATCCGGCATAATATTTCCTAAAAGTTTCCAGAAACTCTCTGAATGGCTAATATATTTAAGATGACAAAGTTCGTGAGCTACAACATAATCAATAAGCGCCATAGGCGCCATAACAATATGCCAATTAAATCTGATTTGCCCATTACTACTGCAGCTGCCCCAACGTTTGGCTTGGCTGGCTAACATTATCTTCGGGGCAGATATTTTTAATTTTCTTGAGTAAATTTCTATTCTCTTGACTAAAATCTCTCTTGCGTGCTTTTTATACCAATCAATAAGCATATCTCTTGCTAAGTTTCCTCTATTTGCTTTGCCAAAATGGCCATTAAGATTCGCTATAAAACGGCTGCCTATAACATTAATCTTTTGTTTACTTTTAGATTTTATTATTTTAAGGCGCAACTGCCTCCCTAAATATAAAAATGTCTCACCTGTAACAAATTCCCTTTTAGCCAAACCCTTTAATATTTCATTTATGCGATGCTGTTTATCTAAAATCCAAACTGCCTTTGAACGCACCAATTTTGAAAGTAACCCGAGCGATGGCTTTATTGGAGCCCTTAAAAAAACACCTTCGATAGGATCAACAAAGATACTTACTGTCTTTCTTTTTTTACTGCGCTTTACAAAAAAATCTATATTTTTTCTGCCAAATAAAGCTGTGCCTTTTTCTAAAATCATTTTGCAAGCCTCACTCTTGCCAAATCCATAATCTTCGTTGTCAATGGTTCAATCACATCAAACTGAAAACCTTCTGTCCTTAAAATTCCTTTTATTCTTTTTCTCATCTCACGCTGGACATCGTCCTTGTGAATCCAATCTATTACGGTAAGTTCTTCCAGCGATTCCATAATTGAATGCGTCAATTCTTTATGAAAATCCTTTGTAGTTTCATATTGAACACGAGATTCTCTAATTATAGGGCTGTTTAATTTCTCTTCTTTTTCCTGAACCTGCGTATCAGCCGCAATAATCTTATACAAAGCGTATTCTGCCTCGGAAAATCCTAACTCCTGGGCATGATTAGTAATATTACGCGCATCATCAACAAGCGCTTGCAAGAGTTTGAGCTCTTCTATTGCGCTCATTCTTTCTTGTTTTCTTTCTTTAATAATCTTTTCGAGTTGTTCCTTTAAAGATTGATAAAAAACAGGGTCTTCCTCCATCCGAACATGTATTTCATATCGTATAGCATGTTCTATCTCGCTAGCTTTTGCCTCGGGCGTAGTTAATATATCTACCATTTCATCAAATTTCTTGGAAAATATAGATACCGGCTCAAGAAGTTTCTGGATCCCCTCTGTTCTTATGTGTTCTTCTATGAGCTGACGAACTTTTGCCCCGCAGCTTGATAAATCAAGAGTTGAATCTCTAAAACGCGCCCTTGCGGCATTTCTTACTTTACCAAGCCACTTAAGGTCTGCGCTGTATCTTAAGGCCGCAGGATCAGGCAGGACCATATCCATGCTTTGTGAAAACCTCTTGAATGCAATATCAAAATCAGCCCGCCTGTCTTCCGACTCTAAGATTTTTATACATGCCTCAAGATCAGCTTTATTTACATCGTCAAAGAAACGCATTGCTGCCCGATGACGAGCTTCAAGACGCGGAAGTTCATCTGTCTTGGGCGTAAACGCGCCTATAACATCTGCTGCCTGAAAGACTCCAAGCACTTCTTGTAAATCCCGCGATATACCCCAGTAGTCAACTACAAGGCCGTAATCTTTCTTATCAGCTGTCCTGTTAACCCTGGCTATGGCTTGTAAAAGTGTGTGTTCTTTTAATGGGCTGTCAATATACATAACCTGCTCGACTGGCGCATCAAAACCAGTTAAAAGTTTATCGCATACTACAATAATAGCCAGTTTCTCCAACGGGTCTTCTTTGAAACTTCTGATAATTTCTTTCTCTTCTGCCTGGGTCTTGTGGTGCTTCTTAAGACGCTGAGGGTCATTATTGCTTCCTGAAATTAAAACAGCAGAAGATGGCGCATTTAGCTTGTCAAGAGTCTCTTTATAAATAATTGCGGCTTCGCGGCTTGGAGTAACAATCTGGGCTTTGAATCTATTGGGCACGATAAATTTTTCATAATGCTCGATGATATCAAGGCATATGGCCTCAATCCTTGTAGAAGCAAGCCCTATCATTTCTTCAGTTGCATACTTTCGTTTAATCTCTTCACGCTCTTTTTCAGTATAATCTTGAAAATACCTGTTAAATAGAGTGTCTAAATTTTCTCCTTGAACATGGACATCTGGAAGCCTGCTTTCATAAAAAATAGGGACGGCCGCTCCATCCTGAACTGCTTGCTCAATACTATAAGTATGTATATATGGCCCAAATGTCTGCACAGTACTGCGGTCTTTTTTATCTATCGGCGTGCCTGTAAATCCTAAGAAACAGGCATTAGGCAAGGCCTGCCTCATATTGGCAGCTAAGTTTTTATACTGTGTCCTGTGCGCTTCATCAACCATTACAAAAATATTTTCTCCTTCTGATAAAACAGGATAGCCGCTTTCTTCGCTTAAATCCTGAAATTTCTGTATGGTAGTCATTATTGTCTGGCCATTGCCAGATTGAATTAACTCTCTTAAATGCTTTACGCTATCCGCCTGAATAGGATTTGGAAAACCACATCTTTGAAATGTCCCCACGATTTGATTATCAAGGCCTATCCGGTCTGTAACCACAACTAAGATTGGATTTTCTAATGCCTTGTTTCTTTTTAATTTTACCGCTAGCCACAGCATTGAAAGAGATTTTCCAGAGCCCTGTGTATGCCAGATAACTCCTCCGCGCTTTCCATGGTCTTTTGCTTTTTGAATGCGAGTTAAAGCATTATTTACTGCTATAAACTGCTGATAACGCGCTATTTTCTTTATAGTTTTTCCGGTTTCTATTTCAAATGCAATAAAATTACGCACAATATCAAGCAGGTTTTCAGGGTATAGAAGGCCATAGATAAGGACATCTTGAGGTGTAGGGGTCCTATTAAAAAAACGCGAAGTATATTTTTCGTTTAACTCATCAAGAGTGATTGAATAAGGCACTTTCCATTCCAAAAAATGCCTGTAAGGAGCATAGACAGTGGCAAATTTAGCCTTCTGGCCGCAGGTTGCAATAAGAATCTGGGCTGTTTCAAATAATCTTGGAGCGCCTCTATCTTTATACTCATCTTTAAGCTCCTGATATCTAAAAAGCTGGGTTATTGCTTTATCAATAGGATCTATGACTGCCGGGCTTTTGCATTCAATAATTACTAAAGGTATCCCGTTAATAAACATTACTATATCACACTTGATGTTCTCTTTTGAGCCAGCGACTTTAAACTGCCGCGTTATGATAAATTCATTTTTCTCCAGATGTTCAAAATCTATAAAATAAACATCATGGCCCTTTTTACCCTGGCCATCTTCAATATCCTGTTCAAGCGATATGCTATGCGCCAAAGAAGTATAAATTTTTTCATTTGCTTCTATTAAACTTGTGGCTGGGACATTTGTTATGGCTCTAACGGCTTTCTTGAGGTTTTCATCAGAAAGCCAGGAATTAAGCTCTTTCAGTTTCTTCTCTAAACGGGAAACTAAAACTATCTCCTTTAGGCTTTCACGTTCAAGCTCTAACTTTTCCGGCGGCACAAAGGTATAGCCTAATTTCTGCAAAAGCTCTATTGCAGGGTCTTCGGATAAATGAATTTCGTTCCAGTCTTGGGTGGTCATCGTCATAAATATACCTCTTGACAAATTTTGTCTATTTGTATATACTTATAGTAGAAATCAATGATACCCGATGATGCTTCTCTATAATTAGTGTCCTCGGGATATTTTATCAAATTAGCCCTATGGGTCAAAAAAATATACCTAATCAAATCTCCCAGCCAAAAGATGGAATAAGTGAAGAAAGCGTAACTCAAACTAGCATAGATACTTTTGAGCGCTTGCCATCCGAATTCACCAGGCCTTTTTTTAATCATTTTTGCTCCGAATCTGCTAGTATAATTTTTACGGTGAATTAAATGAAAAAAACTATTACCGAAAAAGATTTAATTAAAGATTTTCCTTCTATTGAAAAACAGGCAAAAGAATGGGAAAATCTTTATCCCGAGTTTCTTCCAAAAAAATCCTTGCAAGAAGATATTTTTACTCCTATCATTGAACCTATTTTTATCTATCAAATTCACGCCTCAACCTAATATCTTCACAGCTTGCACTTGAACATTAATCCCGCCATTGCGTGCTACAAAATATTTTGCTAAGTGCCGTAATTGTACATAATTTTCGCATCGCAGATATAACTCCCAAATTTTATTCCAAATTTCACTATTTTTGTCTATTAGCTCAACATCTAATCCATAATCTTTAACCTTTTCTCCGCGAATCACTCTGCCATGAGATAACTCTTCGCCTATTTTCATGAAACATTCTATTATTTCGTCTATTTCTTTTTCGCTTTTGTTTTTCAGCATATACTTTTTTAAATATTCCTTAGCGATAGTTACAGATAACTGCCTTGCTTTCAAACAAACCTGAATCCATACTGGATCAACCCTACGCAAAAGTTCAATATAAGGATGGGGCGGTTCTTGGTTTGCGATTGCTTTTTTTGTTTCGTTTACTAAATCTAGATAAGCATCTATAAAAGCTGCTGCTGGACGAACTATCTGTTGTTGTCCTATAACGCTAATCATCTGAGGATCAATAGGCCCTAATTCAGAGGTTTCGCTCATCACTATCTTATCTGCGCCCATTGATATTAAGGTTGCAGCGCTCATAGCTGTCTTTGGGACTATAACTCGAAATGAATTGGGAGCATAGCTCCTACAGGTTAGTATAATCTTTTCTGCTGCTGTTGGGCTGCCGCCAGGACTATGTAAGATTAAATCTAACTGGTAGTTATACTTTGATAAATCAACTGATTTCAGCAGATTCTCTATAATTGTCGCGTCTTCATCCACTATAGTTCCCGCAGGATGCGGAAAACAACTCACATAGCATACAACATTTCGCCCTAACTTCTCTTCAATTTGTTGAACCAATTTGTGATGCACAGTGCCTTCATTTTGAATCTGGTCCATTAATATTAAACCGAATCCTTTTGGTTCTTCTTTTTGTCTTTTATTTCTGGCCATCGTATCCTCCATTTTAAATCTTTACCCTTATCTCGCCACTCAAAAGAACCTGCATAAGGG
>PEUD01000055.1 GCA_002780805.1 Candidatus Omnitrophica bacterium CG02_land_8_20_14_3_00__42_8
ATATTTCTTAAACAATAAAGGCGTGACTTTATTTACACGCTCATCTGTGCATTGCGCCGAAAGAATGGTGGCAACCAAAAGCTGCCAGGTATCTTTAAATCTAAGCGCTATTTTTGCGTCGGGGTATTCTTTTTTCAAAATCCTTATTATTTCTTTAACGTTTTTCAATGCTTAAGATATCGCGTATGTTTACTTTATCTACCATATATGGTAGATTATATCTATGATTATAAAGACAGACCCTGACATTATCAAGGGTTATTTTGAAGACTATTCAGGCCTTTTGGGCGGATACGCTGACAGGGTCATATTACCTGAAAATGAGAAAGAAGCCAGGGATATCCTGCTCGAGGCAAGCGCAAAAAAAATCCCTGTAACAATATCAGGCGGCGGAACAGGCGTTACGGGTGCGAGGATACCTTTCGGCGGATGGGTCATTTCCACAGAACGCCTGAATAAAATAATAGGAATAAACGGCAAAACCCTTACAGCAACCCTCCAGCCGGGTGTAAGGCTTTCTGATCTTGAAAATGAACTTTCAAAAAAAGGCCTCATTTATCTTCCGGACCCCACAGAGCCGAACGCATTCCTTGGAGGCACTATATCCACAAATGCCTCCGGGGCAAAAGGTTTTAAATACGGCTCAACGCGTAATTACGTAAAAAGACTCAAGATCCTTCTCTCTACAGGAGATATTATAGACATAAAACGCGGGGATTATTTTATAAACAGGAGTATGATATTCTCTCTTAAATTAAAAAATAAAGAAATAAAAATTAAAATCCCGGATTATTCAATGCCTGAAATAAAAACAGCCGCAGGTTATTACGTCAAAGACCGTATGGACTTTCTGGATTTATTCATAGGCCATGAAGGGACACTGGGTTTCATACTTGAGACTGACATGGCGCTGAGTAAAAGGCCAGAAGGCGTAATGAGTTTTTTCAGCTTCTTCTCTTCCGAAGACGACGCGATCAGCTTCGTAAGGGACGCGAAAACCTGTAATGCGATGTCCCTGGAATACATGGATGAAAACTCCCTATCTCTCCTCAGGACAAAATACCCTAATATACCAAAATCCGCGAAAGGCCTGATATATTTTGAGCAGGACTACAAAAAAGAATCCGAGCCTCGGCTCATAGATTCGTGGACCAAACTTCTTGAAAAACACAAGGCCCTGACAGAAGATTCATATTTTGCGGACTCTGACAGAGAGAGGGCGAAATTAAAAGAATTAAGGCACACCCTTCCTGACGCGGTGAACGAGATCGTGAAAAAAAATAAAATGCCGAAGGTCGGAACAGACATAGCCGTGCCTGATGCGGGATTCAGGGAAATGCTGAAATTCTACAAAGAAAAACTTGCGTCTTCCGGGATAGATTACCTGATATTCGGCCACATAGGCGAAAGCCACATGCACGTAAACATGCTTCCCAGAACAGAGGAAGAATTTAAAAAAAGCCGGGAAATATATATGGAATTCGCGAAAAAGGCCGTTGGCATGGGCGGCACGGTTTCCGCGGAGCACGGCATAGGAAAGATAAAACACCATTTTCTTGAGATAATGTACGGAAAAGACAACTTAAAACAAATGGCCCTTCTTAAAAAAACACTGGACCCCTCCTGTATATTAGGGCTTGATAATATATTCCCGAAGGAACTTTTGGAATGAAAATTATAATCGCTGTCCCTGATTTTACGCGAGAAGCACATTTAAAAAAGATACTGCCGGGCCTTTTAAGCAGTCTTGTTAAAAAAGGCGCCCGCTATAAAGATATGGAAATACTCATCGGGACAGGGCTCCACAGGCAGCCTACCGAAAAAGAGATAAAACGTAATCTCGGCAGCATCACGGACAAAGTAAAAATATCTTCCCATAATTATAAAAATGTTTTCTGCGCCGCAAGGTCAAAAAAGAATATCCCCGTATATCTGGATAAAAAATTAAAAAACGCCGATTCCATAATAACCATAGGGGTGGTAGAGCCGCATCTTTACGCGGGATACAGCGGCGGCGTAAAGGTCGTCTCGATAGGCCTGGCCGGGGAAAAAACAATAAACGCAACTCATCATCCGAGATTTCTGGACTATCCCGGCACAAGGATATGCTCCATAAAAGATAACCCTTTCCAGGATTTCATACAGGAAGCAGCCTCTCTTCTCCCTGTCAGATATTCTGTAAATATAATAAATAATGAGAACGGAAAAATATTAAAAATATTTAAGGGAAGGCCCTGGCTGTGTTTCAAAAAAGCAGTCAACTACTCAAGGAAAACTTTTGAGAAGAAAATGAACCGGTATTTTGACGTAATCATATGCAGTATCCCTTCCTCAAAAAGCGTAAATATATACCAGGCATCGCGGCCGTTTAATTATATAATCAATACCAGAAGCCCGGTTATAAAAGGCACATCCCTTATACTTGTGAAAGCAGGATTAGAAGAAGGTTTTGGAAAGGGCCTGGGCGAAAAACGCTTTATGAAAAAGATGCTGGAAATGAGGCATCCGGATAAACTGATAAGCAAGATTAAAAAAGGCGGCTGTCTGGCAGGAGAACACCGGGCCTACATGGTGGCAAAAGCGCTCAAGAAAGCAAAATTAGGATTCATATCGAAAAACGCGCGCCTTTATAAAAATAAAGGCCTTCCATTTTTATTTTTTGAAGGCCTGGGCGAAGCTAAAAAATATATAAGAAACTATTTCAAAAAGCCAAAAATATACTATCTCAAAAACGCATTTACAACAATCTTAACCAGAACAAAATAACCCATGCATCTGTAGCCGCAGAGCTTGCTCTGCCCCTGCTGCATGTAGCAAAGTAAACTTTGCAGCTACAGCTATCTGGGTTAAAAATCCCTGCTGATTCCCACGGAAAGCTCTTCCCCGTCAATAAAATCGCCTTCTATGTTAAACCTGATATCCTTGGCCATCAAATAATCAACTCCTATTACAAGGCCAAGCATTTTTTCAGATTTTATGCGGCGCCTGTCATGGTCATTCACCCATTTTATAAAATCCACTGTTCCATATCTCGCGCCAAGATAAGACACGAGATTCCCCATGTCTTTTGATATCAATATAGAACCCTGCCAGTCGTCTATAATCACCCTGTGATTATCGCTGGCAGGAGATGCCGTTGCCGGATGAACGCTTATGTGCTGGAAACCCGCTACAGTCTTTATGCCAAGCTCTTTATTTTCATACCCCTCTATCCTGAAACCATACCCTCCCGCAAAACTCGTATTATAATTTAAATTTCCAGGGTTGGAATTATGCCACGCCACGTCCCCCACCCCTATCTTACCGTCAAAACATATCCAGTCAAATACGCCATAAGTACATGTTAAAAAATATCTGCTGCCGCTCGTCCCTCCCTGATTATCCTTCAGATCCCTATCCACGAGAAAATCTCCCTGGAGCCCCAATATCCATTTCTTTTCCTTAGGCATGTGGGTCCCGTAACAAGGCGCGGCGTAAGAAACATTCGAAAAAATCATCATTAAAATCACCATAATAAAGAAATATTTTTTTACCATAATTTTCTGCCTTTCTCTGCCAGCTCCTTTAGATCAGGCCATAATTTTTTTCCTTTCAATATCACAACTATTAAATTATGGTTTTTATCGTAATTAATATAGCCGGCGAAACACTGCCTGGCCCTTATAGTATACCCCGTCTTTCCCAGAATTAAATAGGGGGTGTCTTTCCACAGGCTCTTATTATGATTTCTTAATTTGGTACGTCTCCCGCTGTTTAATTCCGTTATCTCCGCTCCTTTGATGCTCAGGATATTAAGGAGCCTTTTATCTTTCACGGCCTCGCGCACTATCAATGCCATGTCGTAAGCGGTAGAATACTGGCCTTTGGCAGGCAGGCCATTTGAAGTTTTAAAATTCGTATTGCGGCAGCCCAGCCTCCTCGCCATGTCGTTCATCATGCCAACGAAATCTTTTTCCGTCCCTGCCACGCTCTCAGCCAGTGCCACGCTCGCGTCATTTCCTGAATTCAATAAAAGCGCTTTAAGCATGTCCTCAGTAGAGTACGCCTCTCCTTTTTTAATATCTACCCTGCTTGGAGGCACGCACGTAGCGCACCTCGAAACAGTCACTTTTTTGTCAAGGCCGGATTTTTTTAGAACCACGAGGGCGGTCATCATCTTAGTAGTAGAAGCAGGCGCAAGTTTAATATAAAGGTTTTTAGAATAGATGACCTTTTTATTCCTGGCATTCATAAGCACGGCGGAATGCGCCGTGATATGGATAACTTCTTTTGCGAAAAGATTAGCGCTTAAAAATATAACGGATATGAATACGAGGGTTCTTCGAAACATTTAATCTTGATGCATTTCGCTGGTTTCTTTGGCTACGTCTTTGAGGGCCATCTTTGCGCGCTCGAGTTCAGCGGAAAGCCTCGCTGTTATAAGCAAATGCTTATAAGAAAGCAGGCTGAATGCCAGGTTTAAAAGCGATAGTAAAAGTAAATATACATTGACTTTTGTATTAAGCAGGAAATATATGAAGAAAAATATACCTAAAAGAATAAGCAGCCTGTTCACCCTGGCAACTACTCCTATAAATATTTCTTCATTAGTTAATTTTACCATATACAATCTCCTTGTAGGGAACGGTCGCGACCGTTCCCTACTAAATCAAATAGGCGTAAATTTATTTGTTATAGGCATACGCCTGTCTTTTCCAAATGCCATAGGTGTAATCTTTATGCCCGGCGGGGCCTGGCGCCTCTTATATTCGCTGCGGTCTATCATGTTTAATGTCTTTTTAACAATGTCTTCGCGGCCCACCTCTCTTATTATATCTTCAAACCCTTTATTCTTCTCAACGTAAAGGTCTATGACCCTGTCTAAAAAATCATAAGGCGGCAAGGTATCCTGGTCTTTCTGATTAGGCCTTAATTCAGCAGTAGGGGCTCTTGAGAAAACACTTTTAGGAATAACGCCTTCCTCTTTCTTTTTATTTCTATACTCCGCCAGCTCATAGACAAGCCTCTTGGGCGCATCTTTTATCACACTGAATCCGCCTGCCATGTCTCCGTAGAGAGTGCAATAACCCGCGCTGGTTTCACTTTTATTGCCTGTATTAAGTACCAGATATCCGAATTTATTTGAAAACGCCATAAGGATATTGCCCCGTATCCTGGCCTGAATATTTTCTTCCACTACGCCGGGCTTTGAGCCTTTAAAATACGGACTTAACGTACTCAGATAAGAATTAAATATGCTGTCTATTGATACTTTGTAAAATTCTATACCAAGGCTGCCTGCTATTATCTCCGCGTCCTTCTGCGTTTCTATTGAAGAATATCTGGACGGCATGCTGATCGCAAGGACATTCCCTCTGCCAAGCGCATCCACTGCGACGCACGCCACCAATGCCGAATCTATGCCTCCGCTTAAGCCCAGGGCTACCTTACTAAAATTATTTTTGCGCACGTAATCTTTTAAACCCAGCATGAGCGCGGAATATATCTCTTCATGCCCGGAGATCGGTTTGGTTTTTAAATGGGGCTTCTGCCTTTTCGATAAATCCAGATCAAATATAAATAAATCCTCATCAAATGCCTTTGCCTCCGCGATAACTAAACCGTCTTTTCCGAATAAAGCGCTCCTGCCGTCAAACACCAGTTCATCCTGGCCTCCGACCAGATTGCAATAAACTATAGGGATTCTAAATCTCCTTGCCTTGGCCCCGATCACTTTTTCCCGTTCTTTGATCTTATCAATATGATAAGGCGACGCGGAAATATTTACCAGAAAATCCGCTTTTTTTAAAACTCTCTCTGCGTTATGCCCTGTGCCCTCTGCCCATATATCCTCGCATATGTTCAAAGCGAAAGAAAAAGCTCCCGTATCTACCAATACATTTTCCAGGCCTGGCTTAAAATATCTCTTTTCGTCAAAAATGCCATAATTCGGCAGATGTATCTTATGATACACGCAGGCTATCTTTTTATTGCGGATTACAGCCGCGCTATTGTATATATTTCCTTTTTTCTCATCCACAAATCCTATTACCACGGCCGCGTCGCCTGCTTCCTGAGATATCTTTTTCAGACATTTGAGATTCTCTTTTATGAAATGCGGTTTTAAAAGCAGGTCTTCGGGCGGATATCCTGTTATGCTGAGCTCCGGAAATACGATCAAATCAACATCCCCGGAATCTGCCTCTTTTATGCAGGATAATATTTTTCTGGAATTCCCATCCAGGTCTCCCACCACAGGGTTTATCTGAGCTATTGCAATCCTGAGATTTTTTATAGCCATATTTTCCTCTTGTATACTGGAGATATATGATATATAATGTTAGCATACCTTTTAAAAATAGGCAAGCTCTGGAAAGTTATATTTCATAACAATATGCGCAAAATAATAACCTTCTGCCTTAACATTCTTTTAATATCCACGGTCTCTATTTGTTTTGCTGAAGAAGCCAAAACAGAAGATAAAAATAACGATGGCAGGCCTGACATGTGGATATATTACGATAATAACCAGAGGCCTGTCAAGATAGAAAGCGATCGAAACTATGACGGCAAACTAGACCTCTGGATATCCTACGGAGAAAAAGGCCAGAGAAAGACAGAGATTGATATGAACTTTGACGGCAGGCCTGACATGTATTCATATTATCAATACGGCCAGCGCGTAAAATTAGAAATGGATATCAACTACGACGGAAAATTGGATCAGATAAGTGACTACAGGGACGGCAAACTTATAAAAATGCAAAAAGCCGATAAGGATGGTAAATTAGAAACTCTTTTTGATTTAACCGGCCGTTACTCATCTCAGCAAAAAAACACCCAGCATTACGAAACCTATACCCAGCCCCTTGATAATAGTAAAGCTTTCCCCGAAAAACAAAAGGCCCAGTAAAAAAGAAACCAGGGGATATGTGGCGGCTATCGGCACCATCTTGGATACTTCTCCATGCTTAAGGGCGTTATAGAAAAATATCTGGCCGAGGATACTAGCTGTAATTCCCCCGAGAAATAAAAAGATTATTGTTTTCGGGTCAGCTTTTAAGGCCAATCTAAACGCATTATTATTAAAAATACCCAGGATAATAGCTCCTATGATAATTCCGGATGAGCGTACTATAACGCCTGATAACGGTTCTATATTCTTAAGGCCTATCTTTTCCATTACAGGCGCTATGCCCCATACGAATGCCGCCAGTATCGCGAAATAATATGGTTTCATCGATGCCTCCTCTGTTTTTGATATAACATACCATATCTAAGTTTACAAAACAAGTATTACTCGTTTGTAAACTTAGATATTAATTATGGTATAATATACGCATGTTCAAGGCAGGCAGAGTATCGATAATCGGAAGGCCGAATGTAGGAAAATCCACGCTTCTCAACGTCCTCATCAAGGAGAAAGTCTGTATCGTATCGGAAAGGCCTGAGACCACGCGCGATAATATCCAGGGCATAATATCAGATAAGGATTTTCAGGTAGTATTCATAGATACCCCGGGCATACACAGGCCAAAAAACCTGCTCGGGAAATTAATGGTGCGCAAGGCCCAGGCTTCTGCCATGGAAACAGATTTAAACCTTATCCTTATAGATGCCCACAGCGGCATAACAAAAGAGGATATAGAAATATTTAACCTCATGCCTGAAAAATTAAATTTCCTCATCATAAACAAAATAGATAAAATTGACAGGCGCAATGTCCTCCCTATTATTGAAAAAGCCCAAAAATTCAATTTCAAAGAAATAATACCTATATCAGCTTTAAAAAAAGATGGCACAGATATTGTGTTTAAAAAAATACTGGAATACCTGCCAGAAAGTTTTCCGTTCTTTCCGGATGGCCAGCTGACTGATAAAAATGAGCGGTTTATGGTGCAGGAAATCATCAGGGAAAAAACACTGGAAATAACTTATCAGGAAGTGCCTCATTCCATAGCGGTGGTTGTCGAGGAGATGGAAGAGAGAGACCCCTCACCCTGCCCTCTCCCCCAAATGGGGGAGAGGATTAAGGTGAGGGGGACGGTCTACATAAGGGCTAATATATATTGCGAAAAAGACAGCCAAAAAAGCATTATTATCGGCAAAGACGGTAAGATGCTAAAAAAAATAGGCGAGGCCTCGCGAAAAGACATAGAAAATTTCCTGCAGAAAAAAGTTTTTCTGGATTTATGGGTTAAGGTTTACAAAAACTGGAGAAAAGATCCGTTCGCTTTGAAAAACCTTGGATATTAACCCCGCCCTTTCTGCTTCGAAGTATCTCTTCATAGTAGAAAGGGC
>PEUD01000022.1:0-765 GCA_002780805.1 Candidatus Omnitrophica bacterium CG02_land_8_20_14_3_00__42_8
CCATATCTATCGCGGATATCCACAAAAATCAATTTCCCGTGATCCCGCCTCTTATGCACCCAGCCTGTCAGTACTGCTTCCCGTCCTATGTCTTTCGCTGTCAGTTCTCCGCATGTGTGTGTACGTTTCATTTGTTTGTCCATATTAGCGCGAAGCTCACTGCGTTCGCTTCGCTACTCCATCATGAGCGGAGTAGCGGAGTGAGCGATAGCGAGCTCCGCGTTATGTCCCGCGTATTTCCACGATTAAATTAGTTAGTTCTATTTCCTTCTGGCTGTGATTCTCCATATCCCTGACTATGACTCTTTTATTCCTGAACTCTTCCTCTCCTACAATAACCGTAAATTTAGCGCCGAGTTTTTCTGCTTTTCTCATCTGCGCCTTTAAACTTTTAGAGTCATAATCTATTTCGCCCGCGATGCCTGAGCGGCGTAAAGTTTCCAGCAATTTAAAGGCCTCGCTGTAAAGCGCGTCTCCAGTAACAGCTACAAAAACATTTACAGCTGACGGCTGACAGCTGACGGCTGACAGCTGTTTCAATGCCGCTGCCAGTCTCTCCATTCCAAACGCAAACCCTATCGCAGGTGTATCTTTTCCGCCAAGCTCTTTGACCAGATTATTATACCTTCCTCCCGCGCATATGGCGTCTTTTGCCCCCAGGTCTTCCTGCGTTATTTCAAATACAGTCTTGGTATAATAATCAAGCCCCCTTACTATTTTATGGTCTACCGTATATTCAATGCCCAGAATATCCAGGCCTTTTTT
>PEUD01000022.1:801-2659 GCA_002780805.1 Candidatus Omnitrophica bacterium CG02_land_8_20_14_3_00__42_8
TACATTTTCAATCTTAATGTTTTCCGCTATAGATTTACAGGTATCTTCTTTGCAATCAAATATCCTGAGCACATTTTTATCGAAGCGGCCTTTACAGGTCTCGCATAATTTTTCAAGATGAGGCCTGAAACTCTCTTTGTATTTTTCCATGACGCTAATCTTATCCTGCCGACAGCCCAGGCTGTTCAATTTTACATGAAATTTTTTAATGCCTAATTTTTCAAGAAATCCTGCCGCGAGCGCGATAACCTCCGCGTCAACAAAAGGGCTGTCAGATCCTACTGCCTCAACCCCTATCTGATAGAATTGCCTCTGCCTGCCCTGCTGGGGCCTTTCGCTCCTGAACATGGGGCCCATGTAAAATAACCTGGAAACACTGCCTGCCTGAAATAAAGAATTTTCTATGCCCGCGCGCACGATAGAAGCCGTGGCCTCAGGCCTCAGCGCAATATTCCTTCCGCCTCTGTCAGAAAAGACATACATCTCTTTCTGGACAATATCAGTAGCGCCGCCTATGCTTCTTATAAATAAAGACGCCTCTTCTATTATGGGCGTCTTGATCTCCTTATAGCCATATATATTAAATATATCCCTGCCAATAGACCCAATGTAGTGCCATAAACCTATTTTATCGGGCAGGATATCTTTTGTGCCGCGGAGAGCTTTTATCATGTAAACTCCATTATTTCATGCTATCGCTGAACTACGCGGAACGTAACGCGGAATTACGCTGAAGCTAAACGCTGACTTCCGCGTTTTTCCGCGTCTGACCCGAGCAAAGTGAGGGTCAGCTTCTGCGTATTTCCGCGATTATTTCACTTTTGCCTTCATTACCAGGCCGGGTTTGAATATAGCTACTTTTTTAGGCGGTACAGGTACTTGCACGCCTGTCCTGGGGTTGCGGCCCATGCGGCCTTTTCTGGATTTTGTCTTAAACACGCCAAAATTCCTGAGTTCTATTTTTTCGCCCCTGGCCAACGCATCGATTATGATATCAAACGTCATCTGCACGACTTTTTTAACGTCTATCTGCTTGATATTGGTATCGATCGCAATTTTCATTACAATATCTTTCTTGGTCATACTTTTAGCCATAATATATCCCCCTTTTTTGTTATAATTGTTAGCTCATGGAAGTTGTGTAAGGTTTCGTTAGGTTACGATAGGTTTCGTAAAGTTGCTTTTGTAACTTCACGCAACATTACGCAACCTTACGTAACTTCATGTAACCTCCATGATGTAACCTCTTGTAAATACAATGGGTAGTGTAACAGGTTACAGCCGTATTGTCAAACAAATTGTTAATAGGGACAGCAGCCATTTTATAATACAAGATTCATATTTTAAAATAAAATGGCCGCTGTCTCTATTTTGGGCAAAAGTGCCGCCTTCACTTACTTTTCGAATTTGATGTGCTCTTTACCGACAAGGGTTTCCAGTTCGCCGGCGAGTTCGTTGGTGGGGCTCACAAAGAGCTTTCTGTCTACAAGCTGACGGTAAGAACCATTTGTCTTTGTGGAAAAATTCAGGTAAACAGGCGTATCGCCTTGATATCTGGTAAATACGCTCCTTAATCTTCCAAAAAGTTCATCGTCCATACCCTGGGATAAAATGTCTATTGAAACAGATTGGGTGAATTTTTTTCTAGCATCCGAGATAGGAAGTATTTCTTCGACTATTATTTTAGGCCGCTCTTCTTTAAGGCTCAGCCTGCCGCTTATAAATACAGCCGCGTTAGGCACTATGTATTTATAGACATTTTTGTAAGAATTCGGGAATACCAGGGCCTCCACACTGCCTCCCATGTCCTCCATTATCATGATAGCCATCTTTTCGCCGGAGCGTTTCGTAACAGTAT
>PEUD01000022.1:2673-7619 GCA_002780805.1 Candidatus Omnitrophica bacterium CG02_land_8_20_14_3_00__42_8
ATTATGCCTCCGAACCAGACCTTCTGCCCGTCTTCCAGATTCTTCAGCCCTGCGCTTCCGGACGTAGAATATTCTTTCAGGATTTTCTCATACTTGGCAAGCGGATGCCCTGTGATATAGAATCCTATTATATCTTTTTCAAAATTCAGAAGCTGATTTTCAGGCCATTCTTTAATATCAGGCACCTGGCGGGGATGGCTTGTTTCTTTAAAAAGCGTCATCTGGCCCGTGGCTGATTCTTTGTTCGCCGCGCCTGCCGCGTCCATCACATCGCCCAGCATGGCCATCAACTGAGACCTCTTTAAACCCATGCTGTCAAACGCCCCGCATTTTATCAGGCTCTCCATGACTTTTTTATTCGCAAGCCTGGAATCAGTCCGCTCGCAGAATTCATACAAATTATTAAAGCGCCCGCATTTTCCCCTGGCTTCTATTATCGATTCTATCGCGCCTTCCCCGACGTTTTTAACAGCGCTCAGGCCAAATCTTATTTCGCTTTTATTTATCATTGTGAAGTTAGCGTAACTTTCATTAATGTCTGGCGGCAGTATCTTTATGCCCATGCGTTCCGCCTCGTCTATGTATTCGACTACCTTGTCGGTGTTATCTTTTTCGCTTGTCAGAAGCGCTGTCATGAATTCAACGGGATAATTGGCTTTGAGATACGCGGTCCTGTAAGAAATCATCGCGTATGCGGCAGAATGGCTTTTGTTAAAACCGTATCCGGCAAAATGTTCTATCAGGCTGAATATTTTTTCCGCTATTCTTCTGTCGATTTTATTCTTTACCGCGCCGTCTATAAACGCCTTTCTCTGCTGTTCCATTATCTCCGGAGTCTTCTTGCCTATCGCCCTTCTTAAAAGATCCGCTTGAGCCAGCGAAAAGCCCGCAAGGCTTGAAACTATCATCATTACCTGTTCCTGATAAACGATAATGCCGTACGTCTCTTTAAGGCTCGCCTCAAGAAGCGGATGGTCGTATCTCACGTCTATCTCCCCGTGCTTGCGCTTTATGTAATCATCCAGCATCCCGCTTCCTATAGGGCCGGGCCTGTATAACGCGAGGAGCGCAATTATGTCTTCAAATTTTTCGGCCTTCAATTTTCTCAACAAATCTCTCATGCCTGAACTTTCTAACTGGAATACGCCTGTGGATTCCGCATTGTTAAAAAGTTTATACGTCTTGGGGTCATCCATTGGTATGTCTTCGACTTGCAGGGGGCGGCCATTGACCGCCCCTGCATTTACCCTGTTTATTATCTTCAGCGCCTCCTGGATAACGGTCAGGGTCCTCAAACCCAGAAAATCCATTTTTAAAAGCCCAACCTTTTCAAGCGAACCCATTGCGTAGCCGGTAGATATCTGGCCGTCGCTGGTTTTAAAAAGCGGGGTGTGATTTGTCAGGGCGTCCTCGCTTATGACAACGCCTGCCGCGTGAGTAGAGGCGTGACGCGTGAGGCCTTCAAGTTTTTTAGAGACATCAATAAGTTCTTTTACCTTTGGGTCCTCTTTATACAGCCTGGCGAGTTCAGGCTCCTGTTCAAGCGCGAGTTCCAGGGTCATGTCAGGGTCCATCGGCACAAGTTTCGCTATTTTATCCACGTCCGCGTAAGGGATGTTCATCGCTCTTCCTGTATCCCTTATAACCGCCTTGGCCGCCATGGTCCCGAAAGTTATGATCTGCGCTACGTTATCCTTGCCGTATTTCTGGATGACATAATCTATGACCTTGCCTCTTTTTTCGTAACAGAAATCAATATCTATATCAGGCATGCTGACGCGCTCGGAATTCAGGAATCTTTCAAATAGAAGATTATATTTCAGGGGATCTATATCCGTTATTCCCAGTAGATAGCTGACAATACTTCCCGCGGCAGAACCTCTTCCCGGGCCCACCGCTATACCTTTTGACTTCGCGTAATTAATAAAATCCCAGACTATCAGAAAATAACTCGTGTAACCGGCTTTAGTAATAATCTTCAATTCATTATCCATTCTCTCTCTTATTTGTGCAGGGGAGGGTTTCAACCCCTCCCCTGCAGGATATCTTTTCCCGAGGTTTTCTTCGCATAAATCCTTAAGGTATTTTTCGCGCGTCATGCCTTCCGGAACAGCATAATGAGGGAGAAAAGTCTTTTTGAAATCCAGTTCGAGGTTGCATCTCTCGGCTATCTTTATAGTGTTTGATATGGCCTCGGGCGCATCCTTGAAAAGCGCTTTCATCTCTTCGCTGGATTTAAAATAAAACTGGTCTGTCTGGAGTCTCATGCGGTCAGGGTCGTCAAGCGTGGTCTGAGTCTGTATACAAAGGAGTGCTTCGTGGGCCTTTGCGCTGTCCCTGGTAAGGTAATGCACATCATTGGTAGCTGCAAGGCCTATGCCCATTTCCTTGCCCAATCTTATAAGTTCTTTGCTTATTTCTTTCTGCTCCGGAATACCGTTATCCTGCAATTCAAAATAAAAATTTTCTTTGCCGAGAATATCTCTGTATTCCGCCGCGAGCTGCCTGACTTTCTCTTCCTTGTTGTTCATTACAGCGCGGGGGATTTCGCCTTTCAGACAGCTTGAAAGCCCTATCAATCCTTTTGAATATTCAGCCAGCGCCTCTTTATCAATCCTTGGCTTATAATAAAATCCTTCCAGATAGCCGATGGAAATCAGCTTCATTAAATTTTTATATCCAGCCTCATCCATGGCCAGAAGGATCAAGTGATTGGCAGTCTCTTCTCTTGTGGAAAAAGTTTTATCGAATCTGCCTCTTGGGGCTATATAGACCTCGGATCCTATTATGGGCTTTATCCCGTTTTTCAGACAGGTTTGGTAAAACTCTATGGCGCCGAACATGTTGCCGTGGTCTGTTATTGCGCAGGCCGGCATTTTCATGCATCTCGCCAGGTCTACAAGGCCGTTTATGAGGCAGGCGCCGTCAAGAAGGCTGTACTGCGTATGGACGTGGAGATGGACAAAATCGGAATGTAACATATTTAAATAGCGTTGTTAATCGCGGAAATACGCTGAACATAACGCGGAACTACGCTGAAACTAAACGTTAACTTCCGCGTTTTTCCGCGTCCCGCCAAAGAAACAGTGGCGGGCTTCCGCGTAGTTCAGCGATTTTACTTCCCCATCCCTACTCTTTGCACCCTCTGCATTATCTTTCCTTCGGTCTTAATAGATGGGGCGATTATAATATCCACCAATTGCATTTCTCTTATATTTTTGGCTCCAAGATTTCCCATTGAGGTCATGAGAGCGCCTACTAAATTCTGGGAACCATCGTCGAGTTTCGCAGGGCCCAGCAGTATTTCTTCAAGAGTCCCTGTCGTCCCGACATGGATTCTCGTTCCGCGGGGCAGATTAGCATGAGGCGTCGCCATGCCCCAGTGATAACCTTTGCCCGGGGCCTCTTTAGCTCTCGCAAAGGCGGAACCAACCATTACCGCGTCCGCCCCGCAGGCAAACGCCTTGCATATATCTCCGCCGGAATCCATGCCGCCGTCGGTAATAATCGGTATATACCTCGCGGTCTTTTTATAATAAAAATCTCTTGCCGCTGCCACGTCTGAAGTAGCTGTTACCTGAGGCACGCCTATGCCGAGAACTCCGCGGGTGGTGCATGCCGCGCCGGGCCCGATCCCCACAAGAATCGCGGCCGGCCCTGTCTCCATTAATTCCAACGCTACAGAATACGTAACGCAGTTCCCGAGGATCACGGGTATTTTCATTGTCCTTATGAATTTCGCGAGGTCCACGACTTTATATTCGCTTGAAACATGTTTTACGCTGATAACGGTTGCCTGGATTACAAAAATATCCGCGCCCGCTTCCTGGGCAATCTTCCCGAATTTCTCCGCATCCTGAGGAATAGCGCTTACCACAGCCGTACCTTTTTTGGTTTTTATCTCTTTAATCCTTTTGGCAACAAGCTTTTCCTGCACGGGTTTCAGATAAAGGGACTGGACTAATTTTGTGGCTTCTTCCGGGTTTGCTTTAGCTATTTTTTCAAACACTTCTCCCGGATGCTCATAGCGCGTCTGCACGCCGTTCAGGTTCAGAACCGCTATGCCGCCAAGCCTGGACATTTCTATCGCGAACTTAACGTCCACTACCCCGTCCATAGCAGCGGCAAGGATAGGGACATTATATCTCTTGCCTGCAAGCTCCCAGCCGATATCCACCTCTTTGGGGTTTATCGTAACAGGGCCTGGGACAAGGGCGATTTCGTCAAAACCATAACATCTTCTCGCTTTTCTGCCTCTTCCAACCCATTCGCCCATTTTACCCTCCAATCTTGAACCCCCTCACCCTTCCCTCTCCCCCTTTGGGGGAGAGGGAAGGGTGAGGGGAAAATTTGATGTATGATACAACAAATAAACCGCGAAGTCAATAGGCCATTCTATTGCCTGGCACCAGCGAGACATCCAGCACGCTGATCCTGAAGAGGAGATGTTTCCAGAAGATGTTCCGCTCTTCTCTTTCCAAAATAACGTCTTTAACTTCGTGGAATAACTCGATAGCCCTTTGCGAATGTTCTGCGGAAATTTTGTGGCTTGAAAAACGCGCTTCCAAAAATCCTTCTGTCAAAGCGCGCATAGGCTCAGGCCTTGCATTAATAAGTAGTGGGCGGCCGCCCCCTGCAATTAAATCATTATAAAATTCTCTGTAAGCCATATAGTCAAATTTTGGCATTCCATAAATTTTAAAACCCCTGCACAATGTGGCATACAATTCTTTTATAAATTCTTTCGGGTTATTCCTGAACATCTCCGCTAATTTCTGCGACCTTATAAAAATCCTGATTGAAAAAACCGCAAGGGCCAGCACCAGAAGCCATAACAATAAAATAATAATATAAAATAAAAATCCTTTTTTCTCCTTTGGCTTGACAGGCTGGGTTATTTTTACATTCACGTCATTGCTGAATGCGCCCATGTAAGTTGCCGATAT
>PEUD01000022.1:7640-7913 GCA_002780805.1 Candidatus Omnitrophica bacterium CG02_land_8_20_14_3_00__42_8
AGGCGTTATCTTCCCGTCTTTATCTATAGAGGCCTTTGCCGTGCCTGTGACCTTCCAGTCAACAAGCTTTGTGGCAGGAATAATAGAACCGTCAGCCAGTTTAATTTCCGCGGCAAGACTGGCCTGCTGATCAAGCGGCAGTTCGCTTTTATCTGTCTTTATCGTAAGAGATTCTATTTTGAAAGCATTGATATCTTTATTGAAATCTCTTGCCTTGAATCTCTCTGTTTTTTCCTCCTTCTTTTCCTTCGGCTCTTCTTTTTTCATTTTGTT
>PEUD01000102.1 GCA_002780805.1 Candidatus Omnitrophica bacterium CG02_land_8_20_14_3_00__42_8
GTTTTGATTACGTAGTAGACGCGTCCAATACAGATGACGCGAGAGATTACAGGCCAGGCAGCAAGGCAAAGAAAGAATTCAAGATCAGAAGCCCTCTTGCGGAAGCTGGTTTTTCCAAAGATGATATAAGAAAATATTCCAGGAAGCTGAAACTGGAAACAGCTGATATGCCTTCAATGGCATGCCTGGCTTCCAGGTTTCCGTATGGCGAAAAAATAAATAAAAAGGCGCTGAAAAGAATAGAGTCGGCGGAAGATTTTATAAAAAAACAAGGTGTTTCTCAAGTAAGGGTCCGTTGTCATAATAATATAGCCAGGATAGAGGTAGAAAAAGAAAATATAAAGATATTTGTGAATGAAAAAATTTGTGATAGAATAACAAAACGCCTGAGACAACTCGGGTTTAAGTATATTACGTTGGATTTAGAAGGATATAGGATGGGAAGTTTGAATGAGGTATTGAAGTAGGCCCTTCCACGCCACAGAAACAATGGCGGGTCAGGATCGATTTTTGCGAAGCAAAAAATCGGCGGCGTAGCTCAGCCTGGCAGAGCAGTCGGCTCATACCCGGCGTGTCAGTGGTTCAAATCCACTCGCCGCTACCGAGTCCGCCACAGAACTTTGGCGGACGAGGGGCATAAAAAAGCTTATCATGCCCACCACTTTTTTAGACAAAATTAAATCCACTATCAAAAAGTACAATATGCTGCAGAAAGGCGATAGCATACTGGCGGGTGTTTCCGGAGGGCCTGATTCAATTACGTTGCTTCATATTCTCTATAGCCTGAAGAAAGAATATTCATTAAATATCTTAATCGCTCACCTTGACCATAAATTCAGAGGCGAAGAATCTGTGGCTGACAGAAAATTCTGCGAGGATCTGGCAAAAAGATATAATCTTGAGATTGTCTGGGAAGAAATAGACGTGCCTAAAATTGCGAAAGAAAAAGGGATTTCTCCGGAAGAGGCTGCAAGACTGGCGAGATATGATTTTTTTAAACGAGTAGCAAAAGAAAGAGGTATAGATAAGATAGCGGTTGGCCACACAAGAGATGATCAGGCCGAAACAGTCCTCATGAGAATAATAAGAGGCGCCGGAATGAAAGGCCTGGGCGGTATCAGCCCGGTTAAAAATATGCAGGGCAATAAAATTATAAGGCCGCTTATAGGAATTTTCAGAAAAGAAGTGGAAGATTTTATTTTAACAGAGGGCCTAAAATTCAGAAAAGATTCTTCCAATGAAAAGACTGTTTTTACAAGAAATAAAATTCGATTAGAATTAATACCTCTTTTAGAAAAAGATTTTAATTCTAACATCAAAGAAGTTCTGGCTAATATGGCGGAGAACTTGCAGGTGGAGAATGATTTTCTAAGTAAATACGCAAAAAGAAAATTTAGGGGTATGTCAAAAATCAGACAGGAGGAGATTCTGATAGATATAAAAAAATTTAAAAAACTCCCGGAGGCAATAAGAAAACGGCTCCTGAGAACTGCGCTGGAAGAGCTAAAAGGCGACCTGAGAAGGCTTACGTATCAGCACTGGAAAGAAATCGAAGAATTGATTGATACGAGGCCAGTAAACTCAATAGTTGACCTGCCTGCAGGGATAAGCATCTCAAAAGATAAATCCAATATTATCTTGAAACTAATAAAAAGTTGATTTATTTGAACAAACTGTGGTAATATAAGTATCTATTTTAGGAGACATATAAAAATGGAAAATAAGAACGGAAATAAAATAAATAAAAATGTGCTGTTTTGGATAGGGCTATTTTTGCTTCTCATATATATATTCAGGATAGATTCTTTTTCATCTACCGCTGTTCCGAAAGAGCTTAGCTACGGAGAATTCTACAGATTTCTTAAGGCCAATAAAGAAACAAATGCCGTAAAGTCCGTAGTTAAAGTCGAAGATGAACTGAAAGGCTCATTTTCCAGCGGAGCGCGTTTTACAGTACATATCCCGCAGGAAGACCCTGAGCTTTTAAGCTTGCTGCGTAATAACGTTTCTGATTTCGACGTAAAACCTCCAAAGACATTATGGGCCAATATCTTTTATTCGCTCGGGCCGATGATTTTATTTATCGCGTTCCTGTGGTTTTTTGTGTATAGAGGCAGCCAGGGGGGCGGAAAGATACTTTCGTTCGGTAAAAGCCGCGCAAAACAGATATCGGGAGATAAATTGAAAATAACGTTTGATAATGTCGCAGGCGTAGACGAGGCAAAAGAAGAGCTGAAAGAGATAATAGAGTTTTTAAGAGACCCCAAAAGATTCCAGAAATTAGGCGGCAAGATTCCGAAAGGCGTATTATTGATGGGCCCCCCGGGCACCGGGAAAACCCTTTTAGCAAAGGCAGTGAGCGGAGAAGCAGGCGTGCCATTTTTCAGCATAAGCGGCTCTGATTTTGTGGAGATGTTTGTGGGCATCGGCGCTTCCAGGGTGAGAGATCTTTTTGAGCAGGCCAAGAGATCCTCAAAGATGATCGGTAAAGGGTGTATTATTTTTATCGATGAGATAGACGCGGTCGGAAGGCAGAGGTTTGCCGGAATCGGAGGAGGGCATGACGAAAGGGAGCAGACCTTAAATGCGCTTCTCGTAGAGATGGATGGTTTTGATACGCAGGAAGGAGTTATATTGATAGCGGCTACTAACAGGCCTGATGTCCTGGATCCGGCATTATTGAGACCCGGAAGATTTGACAGGACGATAGTTATTTCCAGGCCTGACATTGTAGGCAGGGAAGCGATATTGAAAGTTCATGCAAAAGGCATTAAGCTTAGCAAAGACGCTGATCTTAAATATATCGCAAGGCAGACGTCCGGTTTCTCAGGCGCAGACCTTGCTAATCTCGTGAACGAGGCTGCGTTGCTGGCTGCAAGAAGGAATAAAGAGACCGTGGAGATGGAAGAACTTGGAGAATCTATAGAGAGGGTTATTGCAGGGCCTGAGAAGAAAACAAGGGTTATAAACGCAGAAGAAAAAAGAATAGTTTCTTATCATGAATCGGGCCATGCGCTTTTGGCGCTTCTCATACCAGGGGCGGCTCCTTTGCATAAAGTTTCTATCATACCAAGAGGTATTGCGCTGGGCTATACGATGAGATTGCCTTTGGAAGATAGATACATTGTCACCAAGAAAGAGCTGGTCGGAAGGATAGCGGGTATATTAGGCGGCAGGGCGAGCGAGGATCTAGTATTCGGAGAGCTTTCAACCGGAGCTCAGGATGACCTGGAAAAGGCAGCTGATATTGCTAGAGACATGGTAATGAGATGGGGCATGAGCGAAAAGCTCGGCCATCTTACCTTCGGAAAAAGAGAAGAGCAGGTTTTTCTTGGGCGCGATATAGTTGAGGAAAGAAATTACAGCGAAGCAACGGCTGTAGAGATAGATAAAGAGATACGAAAAATTGTGGAAGAATGTTATCAGAGGGCAAAAGATGAATTAAGCTGTAATATTGAAAAATTGAAAGCACTTGCTGAAAAATTGATTGAAAAGGAAGTCCTGGATTCAGATGAGGTGAAAAAAATAGTTTTTCCGGAACCTCCTGCTAATGGCGGAGAATCGCTAAATAAGACATGAAGGGCATAGAATTCGGTTCTCGAACTTACATAATGGGGATATTGAATGTTACGCCTGATTCTTTCAGCGGAGACGGGATATATCAAGACGTAGAAAAAGCGGTTGAAATAGCCGAAAGATTAGTTGAGGACGGAGCTGATATAATTGATATAGGAGGCGAATCTACCAGGCCGGGCGCAGAGCCTGTTACAATAGAAGAGGAAATAAAAAGGGCAATTCCTGTCATAAAAAAATTATCAAAAAGAATAAATATCCCGATTTCGATAGATACGTCTAAACCAGAAGTAGCCAGATTTGCGCTGGAGAGCGGGGCATCAATAGTAAATGATATAACAGGTTTAGGGGCAGATTCAAAGATGATAGACGTGGTAAGAGAGTTTAGCGTAAAGGTCGTAGTGATGCACACAAAAGGCACTCCGCAAACAATGCAAAATAATCCTGAATATGGAAATCTGATCCTGGAAATTAAAGATAAATTAAGGGATATTATTGAAAAAGCTGTAGCAGGCGGCATAAAAAAAGAAAATATAATAATAGATCCGGGGATCGGATTCGGAAAAACATTAGAGCACAATCTTCAAATTTTAAACAGACTTTTTGAATTTAAAGAATTAGGATCGCCGATACTTGTCGGGCCTTCGAGAAAGTCTTTTATAGGAAAACTTATCGGCAGCAAGCCTGATAAAAGGATTTTTGGGACAGCGGCTTCAGTAGCCATAGCAATCAAAAATGGCGCAGACATAGTAAGGGTGCATGACGTCAAGGAAATAAGAGAGGCTGTTGTTGTCAGCGATGCGATTACGCGCAGCGGAGAGAAATAATGACCAGTTATCTAAAGTTAGCCAAGATACTCATAGAGATAGGCATATTATGGTTTGTGTATTATGTCATTCTTATATTTGCGAGAGGTACCAGGGGCGTATATGTTTTGAGGGGGATAATCCTGATAACGCTATTTTTTGTAATTACGAAGCAGGTAGGATTTGAAAGGATAAATTGGATATTTACAAAAATATTTGCATTGTCCATATTAGCATTTCTCATAATATTTCAGCAGGAAATCAGGAGAGGGCTTGCTAATATAGGACAGCGCAGGTGGTCCAGATTTTTTCTTAAAGAGTCGGAGATCATAAATGAGATAACCACAGCGTGCTTTCTGCTTTCCATGAGAAAGATAGGAGCGCTTATCGCGATAGAAAGAGAAACAAGGCTTGAAAATTACATAGAAAGCGGGATAGAGATAGACGCCAGGGTAAATTCAGAGCTTTTAATGACTATTTTTATGCCGAATACGCCGCTTCATGACGGAGGCATAATTGTTGCCGGGGAGAGAATAGCTGCTTCAGGGTGTTTTTTCCCGCTTACGCAGAATCCTAAAGTTTCAACAACTCTTGGTACAAGGCACAGGGCAGCTCTTGGCTTAAGCGAGGAGACAGATGCTATAGTGGTTGTGGTATCAGAAGAGACAGGCGGAGTTTCCATAGCGATAGGCGGCAGGCTTACACATGACCTGAACAGAGAATCTTTGGAGAGAGTGCTCGGCAATCTTTACAGGCCGGATAAGAAGAATGGGAAATGATTATGAACAGCTGGTTCTTAAATAATTTCTGGATAAAGATAATATCATTGATCCTTGCCGTGATCACATGGTTTTATGTTAATGAAGAATTGATTAAAGAAAAACAAATGACCAAACAATTATATAAATCCTCTGTTATAAACCAGATTCAAAACCCATCCCATGATAAGAAACCAGTGAAATAAATTTTTTAGGAGAAAAAGCAAATGCCCAAGCTAGGTGTTAATATAGACCATGTCGCTACTTTAAGGCAAGCCAGGGGAGGCGTGGAGCCTGATCCCTTAGAAGCTGCTTTGATATGCGAAAAGGCTGGCTGTGACAGCATAGTCGCGCACCTTAGAGAAGACAGGCGGCACATAAACGATAAGGATATCATCGAATTAAGAAAGAGAGTAAATACAAGATTTAACCTTGAGATGTCAATAAGCCCGGAGATAGTGGATATTGCCTTGAAAATAGGGCCTGACCAGATTACACTTGTGCCGGAAAAGAGGCGGGAACTTACAACAGAAGGCGGCCTGAGTGTTAAAAAGTACGAAAAAAAACTTGCCAAGATAGCAGAATTGTTTAATAAAAAGGGCATAGATGTAAGCATTTTTATCGATCCGGATAAAGATGAGATACGTTCCGCTATATATATAGGTATAGGCGTTATTGAAATACACACCGGAAGTTACAGCTTGGCAGAAAATAAGAAATCTCAGAAAAAAGAGTTCAATAAGATAAAAGAAGCGGCTGAATACGCAATGTCAAACGGCCTTATTGTAAATGCAGGCCATGGGCTTAATTATACAAATGTTAAGCGGATAGCCGATATCAAAGGCATTAATGAGCTAAATATCGGTCATTCTATCATATCACGGGCTGTTTTTATCGGAATACCCAAGGCGGTCAAGGAAATGAGGGCATTAATATCAATATAAGGTGACACTCAGACATTGTCAGTTTGTCAACTTGTTTAGAAGGCGGTATGATAATAAGAACAGGAATTGATATAATAGAGGTATCACGGATAAAAAAGGCCGTGGATATGTGGGGCGAGAGATTTCTGAGCAGAGTTTTTACAAAGAGGGAGCTTTCTTATGTGAATAAGAAAAAGTTTTCGCATGAAAACCTGGCTGCGAGATTTGCGTGCAAGGAGGCAGTATTGAAGGCATTCGGGGATACTATGGCAGGCATACGTTTAAAAAATATAGAAATATTGAATGATTCCAAAGGCAAGCCAGAGGTGATATTGCACAAAGAGGCAGGGGAATTTGCAAACAAGAATAATCTGGATAATATCATAGTCACTATGTCGCATACAAATAATTACGCAGTCAGCAATGCGATATTGTGGAAAAATGAGTAAGGGACAGGCATGTCTGCCCCTACATGATGTTATGGGCGTTAAAATACAACAAGAATTCAGAGCATTATTAAAGAAACGGTCAAAAGACAGCCATAAGGGCGATTTTGGCCATGTTTTTATTTTGGCAGGTTCTAGGGGGTTGACAGGCGCGGCAGCATTATGTTCAAACGCAGCGCTGCGTTCAGGCGCAGGGCTGGTCACTTTAGGGATACCTGTTTCGTTGAATTCAATAATGTCCAGAAAGCTTACAGAGGTGATGACTATCAGTTTGGCTGAAACAAAAGAAGCGGCGTTATCTTTAAAAGCGGAAAAAGATATACTGAAAAAAATCAAAACTTCAGATGCCGCGGTTTTAGGGCCGGGTCTTTCACGGCATCCAGAAACCCAAAAATTAATAAACAGATTGATCCTGAAAATTGAAAAACCGATGGTTTTAGACGCAGACGCGTTAAACGCAATAAGCAAGAATGTCAAAGTGCTTAAAAAAATAAAATCAAGCTATATAGTCACTCCTCATACAGGCGAAATGTCCAGGCTTATTAATAAAGATGCAGGGTATATAAAAAATAATAGATTAATTGTTGCAAAAAAATTCTCGCGTGATTATAATGCTGTCGTACTTTTAAAAGGAGCAGGCACTGTAGTGACAGGGCCTGATGGGAAATATTACATAAATACTACCGGTAATCCAGGTATGGCTACAGCAGGCAGCGGTGATGTGCTATCCGGGATTATAGCAGGTTTTATTAGCCAGGGGTTAAGCATGTTTAATGCCGCAAGGCTGGGTGTTTACATACACGGCCTCGCAGGGGACATTGCGGCAGAAGATAAAGGAGAAATAGGTTTAATAGCGGGAGATATTTTAGAAAATATCCCGTACGCAATAAAAGAGATGCAGCAGGCTAAATAAAAGAGGTCCTTCCCCGCCACAGAAGCAATGGCGGGTCAGGATCCAAATTTGCTTCGCAAATTTGGGCAGATACCCGAGTGGTCAAAGGGGTCAGACTGTAAATCTGATGGCTCACGCCTACGAAGGTTCGAATCCTTCTCTGCCCACCGTATCGCAAAACCGCAAAAGTCCGCAAAAACGCAAAAAAAGAAAGA
>PEUD01000054.1:0-5032 GCA_002780805.1 Candidatus Omnitrophica bacterium CG02_land_8_20_14_3_00__42_8
TGAACCGGTTAAGGCCATGCTGGTAAGGGCAGCTACATTTTTACCTACTTTGATAGGTATATTGGTAATACTTGTAATAGGGTGGATTGTAGCGGCTGTATTAAAGAATGTGGTAGTGAAGTTATTGAAGATAATACAATTTGATACTGCCAGCGAAAAATCAGGGCTTTCTGATGTTTTAAGAAAGGGCGGCATAAAGAATACTCTTTCAGAATTAATTGGCGGGCTCATCTATTGGATAGTGATGCTTCTTGTGTTCATGGCTGCTTTGAATGCGCTTGGCATGACAGTTGTGGCGTCCCTATTGGATAAGGTCATACTTTATATACCGAATGTCATCGCTGCTATTTTTATAATTACCCTCGGTATATTTTTCGCGAGCGTTATAGGTTCGATCGTTATGACCGCTTCCATGAATGCGGGCATAAAACAGTCAAAATTACTGAGCCAGGTGACACAGACCGTGATAGTGATATTCGCGGCTATCATGACCCTGGAACAGTTGAACATAGCTACTGCGATATTGAGTACAACTGTTACGATTTTACTCGGAGCCATAGGCCTGGCGGTTGCGATTGCAGTCGGCCTTGGTTCAAAGGATATAGCCGGGAAGCTGATGCAGGAATTGCTGGATAATCTAAAAAGAAAATAGTTATCGATCAGTATTTTTTAATATACCCCGTCCGCTGCGTTTTAGTAGCGGACGGGGTTTTTGTTTGCAAATATAAAGGGCGCTTTGTATAATAAGAGGATATGAGAAAAGACAGGGGCATAGCACTAATTCTTGTTATCAGCATACTGGCTGTTACAGGCATAATGGCATTGTCTTTCGCATTCACGATGAGGCTGGATCTTAAAGCCGCGGCTAATTATTTGGAATCCACAAGGGCGTCTTACCTCGGCCAGGCAGGCATTACATATGCCCAGCAGATTTTAGAAGAAGATAACAGAGATATAGATAGTTTTGAAGACAAGTGGCACTCCATTTTTACAGGCAGTGATGTGGATAATGATGGAGACGGCCAGGCTGATTCAAAATGGATAAATGTTTACAATGACCAAGGGGATACTATAGGAAGATATGCTGTTTTGGTGAGGGATGAAACCAGTTTTCTTGATATAAACCTGGCTTATAAACATAATCTTTCGCCTCTAAAGGTTACAGAAGGATGGATGCCGTACGAGCTGGACCTGAAAAAATTTCTGGACTCTTTGGAATTAAAAGACCCGGATAAGATTTATGAAGACATCCTTAGTTTCAGATATGGGCCTGACGGCCAGCCCGGCGAAATGGGCGTGGATGATAATCAAAATCAGAGAATCCTGGATTCCGACGGAATAGACAATAATGTGGACGGTATTATAGACGAGGCAGCTGAAGGCATAGATGAACCAATGGAGTATAACCCGTTTAATCTTTACGGAGATGACAAGGCATTTGAAACGCCGTTTGAAATAAGTAAGATCAAATCCATCACGAGACAGGACCTTCAGAAACTATACGCTTATATAACAACTTATTCTATTGATAGGAATATAGACGTGGAAGGGAGGTTAAAAAATAATATAAATTCCATGGATGCCCAGGCCCTCGCGATATTGCTTCAGGATGCCGGCGTAAGAGATCCTTTTCAGAAAGCGGTTAATATAATAGACGGCCGCGATGATGATTTCAGCCAGAGTGTCATGCCGAAATTATATAATAGGCTGTCTGCTGTAAATAGAGGCCCTGCCGGAGATTGGATATGGAAGGGAAATTGTTATCAAAGCGATGTGAAAGACGGCCTGCCATATACCGTTACCTGGGTCAATCTGCCGGAAGGTGAATATTATATAGGCATATTCGGAGTAAAGGATGAGCTTGTAGGAGATGTGACTGTAAATGATCTGACTCAAAATTCCGTGAAACACGGAGAGATATTAAGAATAGGGCCTGTTTCGTTTGAGAATAGGATCTTGAATTTATCTATTGCAAATAGTTCAGAAAATCCGTGTTATTTTTCTTATCTGGAATTATATCCCAGGCTTGGACAGCAGAATTTCAACGTAACAGAAATAAGCGGCGTGGAAGGCATAAGGATTAATGAGATAATGGTAAGGCCTGTTGTTTCCAGAAGCGTTTTCAGCGGTCAGGCCCCGGGTGGAGATTGGACATGGCAGAGCGGCTTCTATCAGAATAATGAGCCTAAGGGAGGCAAAACAGGAGAGGGCGAATGGACATGGAAGGATGTTCGTGACGGTAAATATTATATCAGGTTATTTGCAGGTGCAAGCGGTCAGGAGATAGGCGATGTAGAAATAGGAGGTTCTCGTTCGGCCAATGCGATGGACGGAGATTTGTTCGGAGGCGGGAAACCCATTAATGTTTCAGGCGGAAAACTTACCATAAGGATCCAGAATAACAGGGAATCGGGATCTGCTTATTTCAAGTCAATAGAACTTAGCCAGGAGCCTGACGGGGAATACATAGAGCTGATAAATCTTACGCCGAGAGAAGTGAATCTGGGCGGCTGGACTGTGGAAGGGCCCAGCAAGGAAGGGTGGCCTGCCACGATTCCTCTCGGGACAGCAATCGGCCCGCATGAACACCTTGTGCTTTGCGTTGATAAAGACGATGCGCAAAATGGAATAAACAATAACGGCATATCATTTATTTCAATATGGGGCAAAGAAAAATCCACGGCTTTACATTTTTTAAGAACCATTACTCCTAACTCTGATTTATTGAGCAACGATTCTTTTATAGGAGGGAATTTTATAACGCTTAAAGACCCTATGGGCCACATTGTAGATAAACAGGAATATTTCATCGGCAATGTATCTGATTACAGGGCTTTGGAAAAATCAGACCCGAGCTATGTCATAGATTCAAATAATAACGGCGTGTCTGATAACTGGTATGCGTCTATCGCAAAAAAAGGAGGCACTCCCGGCCTTCCGAATGACAATGACGGCATGAAGGAAAAAATAGGAGAAGAGATTATAGAGCATTATGATACGGAAGTTAATATAAAAAATAAAAGTTTTTCGTCTATCGGAGAAATCGTTTTTATTCCGCTCGGGATCGAACCATGGAGGACTATACCTTTGGAAGATGTCGCGAAGATAGCGGACAGGCTTATTGTATTCGGAGTCAGGCTGGAGGCGGAAAATCATATTGTGAAAGGCAGAGAGGGAGGGTGGAAGGTCGTTCAAAGGGCAGCCCCTTTTACTGACTGGTGCGAGAGCGGAAAGAAAGATTCAATAGGCACGTGGAAATGGGAAGCCATGGACGGTTTGAAAAATGGATATTATAAATTAAAAGTATTTGGAGAAGAAGGGGAGGCAATAGCCATATCAATGCATCTTGCGAATGATGTGTGGACGGCCTTTACTCCCGGGTTGACTCCCGGACCTGACGGCGGGATAGTATTCGGGAATATAGAAATAGGAACCGCTAGCGGCATATCCGCGCCGAACAATACTTTGGAAATAAAAGTAAAAAATGCTTCAGAGACAGGCGCGGCGCATTTTGATTTTATAATGCTGGATCCGGAGAATGCTTCATATGGAAGGATAAATATAAACACAGCTTCCAAGAAAGTCCTCGGCGCTTTACCCGGCATAGACGATGACATAGCGGATAATATTATTAATAACAGGATTTTTGGAAATAAAAACGGCCTTAATTTAGGTATAGGCGATCTTATTGCTGCAGGCGCGCTTGGTTCAAGCGATGCAGATAAAAAAAACAGATTCAAACGGATCTCAAACCTTGTCACTGTGCATTCCGGATGCTATAGGATTATTGTCACAGGCCAGATCCTGGAAAAAGGCAAGGTCCTCGCCGAAAAGAAAATCTGGGCGGTATTCGAGCGTTAAGTTTACACTCTGACAATGTCAGTTTGTCAACTTATTTGGGAGAATAATGGGTGATATGGGGAATATAGGATTAGACGATACGATTGCGGCGATTTCAACGCCTATAGGAGAGGGAGGCATCGGGATTGTCCGCTTAAGCGGCAGGGACAGCCTGAAATTCGCAGATAAAATATTTATGTCTAAAGACGGTAAAAAACCTTCCGGATTTAGGACGTATACGGTTCATTACGGGCACATTGTAGAAAAGTCAAAAGGCAAAAGTCAAAAGGCAAAAGTAATTGATGAAGTGATTTTGACTGTGATGAGGGCGCCGAGAAGTTATACCAAAGAGGATGTAGTTGAGATAAACTGCCATAGCGGCATAGCACCCCTTAAGAAGATACTGGATTTGTGCCTGATTAACGGGGCAAGGCTTGCAGAGCCCGGGGAGTTTACCAAAAGGGCATTTTTAAACGGGAGGATAGATATACTTCAAGCAGAGGCAGTGCTGGATATTATAAAGGCAAAGACGGAACTTTCGCTTAGGTCGGCGTTGAATAATCTGGAAGGCCTTTTTTCCAAAAAGATAAATGAAATAAGGGAAAAGCTGATAGACATATATGCCCGCATGGAGGCCTCTATAGATTTTTCAGAAGAAGACCTGCGGGGCGTCAGAAAGGAAAATATTTTTAAAAAATTGAAGATGATAAAAAATGAAGTAGAAAAGCTTGTCTCGGATTCCAATCAGGGCAGGATTTTACGGCAGGGTATAAAAACAGTCATATGCGGAAGTCCTAACGTAGGCAAGTCCAGCCTTATGAATGCCATATTAAAGGAATCCAGATCTATTGTTACGCCTATTCCGGGGACTACAAGGGATACTATAGAAGAGATTGTAAATATCAATGGGATTCCTGTGATGCTTGTGGATACAGCAGGCATAACCGACACAGACCATCTAGTAGAAAAAGAAGGCATAAGAAGAAGCCGGATTTATTTGGAAAACGCGGATTTGGTTTTATTGGTTTTAGATTGGTCCAGGAGGCTGAATAAAGATGATCTGGCTATAATAAAGAAAATAAGGGATAATAACAAGGAGGCGGTCGTAGCTATCAATAAGACAGATCTCAAGAAAAAATTGGATATTAAAAAAATTAAGAAATTTTTTCCAAAAAGCTATTTTGCGCATGTA
>PEUD01000054.1:5051-6022 GCA_002780805.1 Candidatus Omnitrophica bacterium CG02_land_8_20_14_3_00__42_8
GCCTTGATAAGCTGGAAGATGAGATCGAGAATATGGTTTGGAAAGGCAAAGCTCCCGGGGCAAGTTTTATAGGGGTTTCAAATGAAAGACAATTGAATATCTTAAGGCGCTCGGTTTCAGATATAAATGAGGCCATAGCGGCGTATAAGAGCAGGTTATCCATGGATTGCATAAGCGTTTACGTGAGGTCTTCCATAGAAAATCTTGGAGAAATAACAGGCCACACAATAACAGAACAGGCGTTGGATAAAATATTCTCAGAATTTTGCATAGGCAAGTGACGTTAAAACAAACAAAGTTGACACTCTGACATTGTCAGAATCAGACTGTGTCATAATGTAACCTTAAGGGGGAGCATGGATAAGAACAAAATTAAAAAAGCGGTGAGGATGATTTTGGAAGCAGTCGGGGAGAATGCCGATAGGGAGGATCTTAAGAAAACGCCAGAAAGGGTGGCTGATATGTACGCTGAGATATTTAGCGGTATTTCTAAAGATCCCGCAAGGGAATTAGAAGTGCTTCTGGCTGAAAAACACGATGAGATAGTGCTTTTAAAAGGCATATCCTTATATTCTATGTGCGAACACCATCTTTTACCTTTTATAGGCAAGGCGCACATTGCTTACATACCTAAAAATAACAGGGTTACAGGGTTAAGCAAGATAGCAAGAGTTGTGGAGATTCTTTCAAAGAGGCTCCAGGTTCAGGAAAGGCTTACCAGTGAGATAGCAGAGATACTAATGAAGAAATTAAAACCAATGGGGGTCATGGTTATTATCGAAGCTGAACACCTGTGCATGAGCATGAGAGGCGTTAAAAAATCAGGAGTTCTTACTATTACAAGCGCAGTAAGAGGCGTTTTTAAAGAGAACCAAAAGACAAGGGCAGAGGCATTGGCTCTTATAAAAAGCTGATAGGTAAAAAATATATGCGTAAAGAATGGCTTATAGCCTTATACATTCGCGGTCAGC
>PEUD01000054.1:6029-7429 GCA_002780805.1 Candidatus Omnitrophica bacterium CG02_land_8_20_14_3_00__42_8
AAAGAATGGTAACCGGGTGTTTCGAAAAACTGGGGAAACTCTGCCACTTTTATTCTTGAATTCCCTAAAGCAGTATAGTAACATAGAAGGGTAATTATGCCTAAAAAGGTTTTAATTGTTGATGATGAATTGGAGTTTACTAATGATTTGGCAAAAGGCCTTGAGATTTTTGGTTATAAGGCCTATAAGGCAGGGGATGGAGACAGCGCACTTAATTTAATAGAGAAGATAAGGCCTGATATTGTACTTTGCGATTATGTTCTTCCTGATATAGACGGAGACGCGGTTTTAAAAAAAGCTAAAGAGAAATACCATGATTTAACATTCATTATGTTAACCGCCTATTATGATGAAAAGATAGAAAAGAAGCTTAAACAGCTGGGGGCGGCTCACGTTATCTACAAACCGATAACGCTTACGGCATTAGAAGAGTTATTGAAGGGATATTAGCGAGGTCAAAGTATGGCTACAATAAGAAAGCTTTTCCATGAGCTGGGAAATTGGCATAATAAGATTAGCATAGGGGCAGGAGTCACAAGGGAATTGTTTAAGCAGAAATCCAGAAAACCTTCAAGCAATGCCATGTTTATAAAAAGGTTAACAGAATTGGAGCGATTAGTTATCGGCTCAGATAAAACATTGCACGAACTCAAAGATAAGGTATATAAGGCAATTGATCCGGACACCGGAAAACCAATAGTGGAGGAGTAAGATGCCTAAAAAACCGAAACTTTTAATTGTAGATGACGAAAAATATATTTGTAAGTTTGTAAAGATGGTCTTTAGAAATAAAGGATTTTTAGTCTATAATGCTTTAACGGGCAGAAATGCTGTAAAGATTGCAAAAAAAGTTAAGCCGGATATTGTTCTCATGGATCTTTATCTTCGTAAAGGTATAGACGGCCTCCATGCTTTATGCCAAATTAATAAGATGTCTCCTAAAAGTAAGTGTATCATGGTTACATGGGAGAAGGCAAAAGGTAAAATAACGGAAGCAAAGAAACTTGGCGTTGTATTGTATCTTACAAAACCGTTAACCGTAAAAGATTTAATTAAGGCAGTCAGTAAGTTGCTCAAAGGGCTTAAGAAAGCGAGGAAGTGATGGCCAATCCTTTATCTAACGAGCAAGAAATCTATGAAAGAATTAAGAAAGAAAATATTACCGTTCATCCTTTAGTTTGGGAGCTTCTTGACCATCATATAAGGAATGATCTTCATATAATTAATATAATTATTGGTTCATCGGTCCTATTCAATCAGAGCGTAAGCGTTCCAGATGCAAAGAAAGTTATTGACCATACCGGCCAGATAAAAAAGTTTCTCGATAGCATAGGAAATTATATTAACCTTTTTAATCTCAAAATGCCCTAAGGTGACACTCTGACATTGTCAGAGTGTCA
>PEUD01000063.1:0-7018 GCA_002780805.1 Candidatus Omnitrophica bacterium CG02_land_8_20_14_3_00__42_8
CACTACCGTATACCTGGATATGCTTAAAGGTATTTTGGTGGAATTATCCGAGAAGTATGATATAAAATTAAATCTTGTCGGCGCAGGTAAATATATCATTCCCGGGGTTCGTGTTGAAAATGTAGGATGGAGCGAGGCAATAGAAGTGGGCGAGCTACATAAGTTTGACATAGGCGTTATGCCGATGCCTGATAACGAATGGACCAGAGGCAAGGTTGGTTGTAAAATGCTGCAATATATGGTCAATGCTATACCGGCCGTAGTTTCATATACTCCAACCAATGCTGAGATAATTCACGACGGGGCAAACGGATTTTTAGCTTATGACAAAAAGGACTGGATTAATAAAATTTCAATCTTAATAGAGAACCTGCAGCTTCGAAAAGGCATGGGTTTAAAAGGAAGGCAGGTTGTAGAAGAGAGATATTCGGTAATCGCCAATGCTGGCACATTTATAAAGATATTAAAAGATACAATTTCGTCCTGAGTAATAATAATGCTAAAAAATATAGCCAAAAATTTTTCATCTTTAATAGTTTCGCAGGTTATTTATAAACTGCTTTCTTTTCTGGCCATCGCATATGCTGCCAGGCATATAGGCGATGCTGCTTTCGGCCAACTGTCGTTTGCGCTATATTTTGGTATTTTGTTCTTTGCGATGTCTGACATAGGCATGAGTGAAGTTTATATCCTTGAAGCCGCAGGCAACAGGCAGAATGAAAAAAAATCCATGGGTATCTGTATCGGCAACAGGATAATTTTTTCAGCAGCCGCGTTTATTCTGCTTTACGCCTGCGCTTTCTTTTTGTCGAACAGCAGAGATCTGTTTTTTCTTATATTTTTAATAGGCGCGGCTATGATAATAGATTCGGCGACGTTTTTTCTACGCTCGGTGTTCAGGGCAAGAGAGCAGATGGAGTATGAGGCCGTTTCTATAATATTGGAAGGTGCGGTAAAGCTGTTTGCCATAGCCGCAGCGCTGATAATTTTTAAAAACAGCCTGTTTTTTCTAGGGGTAGCATTTCTTTTATCCAGCACGGCGAGTTTTCTTATTACCGCGCTTATATGTAAAAACAATTTTTTACTGGTTAAGCCCGTTTTTAAGCTGGATCATTTTCTGAGTTTTTCAAAAAGGGGTCTGCCGTTTGCCGTGATAGGTTTTTTAAGCGTTGTAAGCCTTAAAATAGATACTATTATGCTGGCCAAAATGTCGGGTGATTATATTGCCGGATGGTATGGCGCGGCGGTGAGGCTTCTGGAAGCCATACTTATTATACCGATAACATCGGCAACTGTGCTGTTTCCTGTTGTCTCAAGGCTTTATAATAAATCCGTGAAGAGTTTTCTAAAAGTTTACAAGGTTTCGCTTATGGCTTCATTTGTGGTAGGCGTGTTCCTTGCAGCGGCTATGTATTTTGGCGCAGGGCTTATGATTAATATTGTTTTTGGGAAGGCATTTTTAAATTCGGTATATATTTTCAGGGTGTTAAGCTTGATAGTAATACCTATATTTTTAAGGTTGCTTCTTGAGCGTACTGCCATGGCGGCAGGCAAGACGGGTGTTTTGCTTTTGGCCTATATCGTAGCCGTTGCGTTTAAAATAGCGCTTAACATTGTATTTATACCGATTTTAAATTACACTGGGGCCGCGTTTACCACTATCTTTATAGAGTTTGGCGTTTGCGCGTTTATACTTATCAGATTAGATGTGTGGTTTAAAAAAATTACGTTTCATCTAATACCGGACGGGATTATGGACAATATCGCGTTTCTGCACGAGAAGGAATAGCATGGGTTTTAAGATAGCGCTTTTTAACATAGCGGATTTTAATAAAAAAAGCCGTTTTTCGTCTTTAGGCCTGGGGTATCTCGCGTCTTATTTAAGGCGTTATTCTCAATTTAACCAGATTCATATAATAGAAGGAGATGGTTTTAATAAGCTGCGCCAGATCAAGCCGGATTTAATAGGTATATATAGCGTTACCCAGAAATTTAACGAGGTTGTTTCGCTTACTCAAGTTTTAAAGAGTCATTTTCCGGGTGTGCCTGTAATTGTGGGGGGCCATCATATAACAGCGTTGCCTGATACGCTGCCTGAGTGTTTTGACGTGGCTGTTTTAGGGGAAGGCGAGAAGACTATGCATGAGTTAACGCAGGTTATTGCCGACGGTCGGTTGAATCTGGACAGTCTCGCTAAGATACCCGGGCTTGCTTTTCGTCACGATGGGCGCGTTATGATAACGGCACAGCGGGATTTTATTCACGATATAGATTCCGTGCCGTTTCCTGCCAGGGATCTGATGGTTAATATACCATTTTCCAGCATAATGACTTCGCGCGGCTGTCCCTATAGCTGCGCCTTCTGCGCGTCTGTGTCATACTGGAGAAAGCCGAGGTTTCACTCTCCTGAATATGTAGTTGATGAAATGCATGAGATTATAACTAAATACCACGCAGTACATATATCTATATGGGATGATTTGTTTATATCCGATAAACGCAGGCTTGAAGCTATCTGCGGGCTTATACTTAAAAAAGGTATTAACCGGAAGGTTTCTTTTGCCTGCGCGTTGAGGTCTAATTTGATAGATAAACATGTGTGTGGGCTCTTGAAAAGCATGAATGTAAAACGGGTTTCTTTCGGGTTTGAAACAGGTTCTCAGAAGATACTTGATTTTTTAAAATGCGGGTCAGTAACCGTAGAGCAGCATATAAAGGCAGTCGAACTTTGCAAGGCCCATGGTTTTCACACAACAGGTACCTTTATGCTCGGCAGCCCAGGCGAAACCCAGGAGGATATGCTTGCCACACTGGACCTTGTGAAAAAACTCAAGCTTGATGGAGGAGGGACATTTTCAGTGGCGGTGCCTTTTCCTGGTACTCAGTTTTGGGAGATTGCCAAAGGCAAGGGGCTTGTAAGCGATCGCATGGATTATTCCAGGATAGGCATAATGTCTGCGGATTTTACCAAACCGGAGGATTTTAAAGGCATCCTTCTTACAGACAAGATTTCCAAGGAAAGATTTTTTGAAATAGCCAGAAATATACAAAAAGTATCCAACAGGTATTATATAAGGGGTTTGCTTAGGCTGAGAAATCTGTCTTTAAAAAATATAAAATATGTATTTGCAAGGCCGGGAGAGGTTTTGGCTATATTGAAATTTATTGTTGGTTCGTTTTTGCATAGGTCATCAGAGATGGATAGATATATTTATTATTACCAAAAAGCCGGGGCTAAAAAGTAATGGGTAATATTTTAAAAGACGCGTTCAGCGCTTTAAATTATACCGGCATAAAAACTTTCAGTAATCTTGAGAAAGTGCAAACCGTACTGGTTTACCATCATTTAAGCCCGCAGCTTTTCAGGCAGCATATGGAAATTATACGTTTACTTAGAGGTAGAGACATAGTACTTACTTTTGATGATGGGCATCGCGATTTTTTAGATGATATGTTTCCGGCGCTTGCATTAGGTACACAACAGGCAATAATTTTTATATCAGCTCAGCTTATAGGAAGCAGCGCTGAATATATGAGCTGGCAGCAGGTGGCGGAGCTTTCGGATGCAGGGATCAGGATAGGCTCGCATGGCATAACACACACAAATCTTCTTGAGCTTGCGCCTCAGGAAGCGTTTAAACAAATAAGAGATTCAAAAAAGATGATAGAGGATAAAATAGGCAGGCCGGTTTTATCATTTGCCTATCCTTACGGGGGTAAAAATGCCTTTAATCCCGCGATAAAAAATATGGTAAAAGAGAGTGGTTATCAGAATGCTTATTCAAATATAATGGGATTTAATTCGGCTGCCAGCGATCCATTTGAATTGCGGCGCATACGTATATATGCTGATGATAATGTATTCAGGTTTAAATTGAAAGTAAACGGCGGTTATAACTGGGTAGATAAAATTAATGCATATAAATACGGATTCCTTGGGTGTAAAAATTAAACATTTACCGCAGAAAAACTGGGAATTAAAAAAGGGCGCTATATCTGTCAGTAACTTAACATTTAAGGTTAAGTGGGAGCGTATAACCTCAAAATTAGGTGGTTTTATCGCGCTATATTGTAAAGAAAATGCCCGTATTTTAGATGTCGGCGCCGGAGACGGAAGTTTTTATTCTTATATTGAGAAAGTGTTCGGTTATTATATTGGCCTGGATCCGTCTGTAAAAATGTTGGCGGGCTTTAAGGAAAATATTTCTAAGCGTGCGGTGCAGGGGTGCGCTGAGAATTTACCGGTGGCCGACGGGAAGTTTGACATTTTAATATTTAATTCTTCATTAGACCATTGTATGGACCCGGACGCCGCATTGCGCGAAGCCAGGCGCGCGCTTAACGCAGGAGGCAGGATTTTTATACTTTTGACTAATAAAGGCGCCTGGTATAAAAAGATATTTGGTACTTACGCAAAGAAAATGCGCGATATCGATGTTGATCATAATTTTCATTTTACGTTTAAGGATATTAAAGTTTTGCTTGAGAAAAATAATTTTCATGATGTACGCGTCAGAAGTTTTGATTTTTTGCGATTGCCTGTAAGCGTTGAGAATATTTTGCAAAAAACTATACCAAACGGCATTATGCTGAAAATAATGGATTTTTTCGACCACATCATGGGAAAAATATTTACCAATAAAGGCGGCAGTTTTATGTGTACAGGTGTTAAAATATAGTTTTACCAAATAAATTAAGGGCAGTAACGTGCTTAAAAAACAGAACATAATATGCATATCCAGTATTGATTGGGATTTTATATGGCAGAGGCATCAGGAGATAATGAGCAGCCTTGCTGAAAACGGCAATAAGGTTCTTTTCATAGAAAATACAGGCGTTCGCGCGCCCGGCATAAAGGATATGCCGCGTATAAAATTGAGAATAAGGAATTGGCTTGCAGGGGTCAAGGGCATCAGAAAAGAGGCGGAGAACCTTTATGTTTTTTCGCCTCTTGTGCTGCCTTTGCCTTATTCAAGGGCTGCCCGTATAATAAACAAGTATTTAATCATGCGCGCTTTAAACAGGTGGATGAAGGCTATGAATTTCAGCGATCCTGTTGTTTGGTCGTTTTTGCCCACACCTTTAAGCGTAGACATAGCAGATAATATACTTAAAAAAATCCTGATCTATTATTGTATAGATAATTTTTCCGCCAGCTCGACATCCGCCAAAAAAATAGCGGCCTCGGAAAAAAACATGATCAAAAAAGCAGATTTTGTTTTTGTTACTTCAAAGCAGCTTTGTAATTATTGTTCGCAATACAATAACAATACGCATATTTTCCCGTTTGCCGTGAATTTTTCAAAGTTTAAGGAATCAGCTGATTCTGTTTTGCATCCCCCTGATGAATTGAAAAAAATTGCCAAACCGATTATAGGTTATGTAGGAGGGGTACACAAATGGATAGACCAGGAGCTTATTGAGTATGCGGCTAAAAAATACAGTTCTTATTCGTTTGTTTTTGTAGGTCCCCTGCAAACGGATGTATCTAGGCTCAGGGTTTTGAAAAATGTGTATTTTCTCGGGAAAAAAGAGCACAGAGAGCTGCCGTTGTTTGTTAAATATTTTGACGTATGCCTTATCCCTTACCTTATAACCGAATATACCAATAATGTATATCCGACAAAATTAAACGAATACTTGGCATTGTCAAAACCGGTTGTTTCAACCGGCCTGCCGGAAGTGATAGAGTTCAATAATCAAAACGGAAATATTGTTTATGTATCAGGTACGAAAGAAAATTTTACGGATTGCCTTGAAAAGGCCGTAAATGAGGATAAGTTATCTATGAAAGAGCACAGGCTTAAAGTGGCCGAAGACAACAGCTGGGTGAGCCGCATAGAGCAGATGAGCCGTTTGATCGAGGGCGGCATAAATAAGAAGAATACCGACAATGAGGCTAAATGGAAAGAAAATTTCATTTTTTTCTATAGATCCGCCAGAAGAAAAGCGTTGTCTTTATCGGCAGTCCTTGTTTTTTTATGGATTTTGTTTTTTAAGACGCCTTTTATATGGTTTGCCGCTGTGCCTTTAAATATCAGCCAGGCGCCGCATAGCGCGGATGCAATAGTTGTTTTTGGCGGCGGCGTGGGTGAAACGGGTTCCCCAGGAAAGAGCACTATAGAGCGCGCCAGGTACGCCGTAGAATTATATAAAGAGAAATATGCCAAGAAAATTATTTTTTCCTCAGGGTATACGTATAGGTACAATGATGCGGAAAATATGAAGCTTTTCGCTGTTTCTATGGGGGTGCCTGATAAGGATATAATACTTGAAAAGAAAGCGAACAGCACCTATGAAAATGTCAAATTCACAAATGATATATTAAACAGGCATTCCTGGGCTAACATTTTGCTGGTGTCTTCACCGTATAATACGAGGCGGGCAAAGTTAGTTTTTGATAAGATAGCCGGCCCTGTCAGCGTAACTTATACGCCTGTACCTGTTAATGAATGCCAGTTTTATGACAGGGCTGAAGGAGTGCGTTTTGAGCAGATAAAGGCAATTGCCCATGAATACATAGGAATATTGTATTATTTTATAAAAAGATATATAATATAACATTACTTTGGTTAAAAAAGTATCAAATGGTTTTAGGTAAACATAGATAGGTATAAATGAATACATATTATAAAAATATAGCCGCGCAGATAAGAAAAGATATAGTAATGATGCATGCAAAGGCAAATTCTTCACATATAGGTTCGGCGTTTTCCTGTGTAGATCTTTTAGTTGCTTTGTATTTTGATGTGATTAAAACGCATTCAAAAAATAAAAAAAGAGTTGATGAAGACAAATTTATACTAAGCAAAGGCCATGCTGTAAGTGCGCTTTATGCCACACTGGCGCAAAAAGGAGTTTTTTCGAAAAATTTGTTGAAGAGATATTGTATAAATGGTACGAGACTTCCAGGGCATGCAACGCGAAACGCGGTAAAAGGGCTTGACGTATCCACAGGGTCTTTGGGGCATGGATTGTCAGTAGGCGCCGGCATGGCGCTTGCGGCTAAACATGACAA
>PEUD01000063.1:7082-7455 GCA_002780805.1 Candidatus Omnitrophica bacterium CG02_land_8_20_14_3_00__42_8
CTCGTGCATCATGGCTATTTTGTTCAGGACGTATCGCGCCGTGCTGCCATGTTGCCGACCAAAAAGGCGGAGAGGATTGGTCTGACTGGTGAGCCTATTATGCTGGCCAAGTATCAGCCGGGTTTCCGCCGTCACCTGAAGCGTCTGGGCGCCACGCGTGATGAGCCGCTGTTTAAAAAGCTGGTGGCTCTGCGTGAAGAGATTGCCGAGCGTGAGGATCTGCCGCCACATGTTGTATTCAGTGATGTGAGCCTGACCGAAATGGCTCAGCGCAAACCGGTTAGTGATCAGGAGCTGCGCGGCATCTCCGGTGTCGGAGAGCACAAACTGGAAGCTTTTGGTGAGGCTTTTATTGAAGCTATCAGCAAGCATG
>PEUD01000059.1:0-4410 GCA_002780805.1 Candidatus Omnitrophica bacterium CG02_land_8_20_14_3_00__42_8
TGAGGCGATGCTTTTCGTAAGCGATAAACCTTTATTCTTAAACGAGATTAAAAGCGTGCTGGAAGGGCCTGAGGCGGATGAAATAAAGGAAGTCATAGATGAGCTGGCCGGAGAGTTCGAGACGCAGGGCCGGCCGTTGAGGATCAAAGAGATTGCGGGCGGCTATCAGATAGCAACCGATCCTGTGTTTGCGCCGTGGCTCAAAAAATTATATAAGACAGCCGGCTCAGACAGGCTTTCCGGTCCAGGCCTGGAAAGCCTGGCAATTATAGCGTATAAACAGCCTGTCACTAAACCCGAGATAGAGGCGATAAGAGGCGTGAATGTGGACGGTGTGTTAAAGACGCTGATCGAAAAAAATCTCATAAAGATTATGGGTAGAAGAGAGACGGTCGGGAGGCCTATCATTTATGGCACTACCCAGGAATTTCTGCAGTATTTTGGACTGAACTCTCTCCAGGAGCTTCCGAAACTGGAAGAATTTAATTTTACGGAAAAAGATATAGAGCTGCCTGAACATCTACAGTCAAATGAGGACGCAGCTTATGGAACGAAATGAACATAAGCTGCTGTCCGAATTAAAGGAGGAAATCCAGATGTCTAAGCTGGCGGGGCTTCGTAAAAAGATAAACGAAATAGATAAAAAAATAATTACCTTATTAAATGACAGGGCCTGGGCCGCGAGGCATATAGGAAAAATTAAAAAAGAAGCGGGGGTTTCTGTTTATACCCCTGAGAGAGAAGTAGAGATATACGAGAATATAATAAAAGAAAACAAGGGCCCTCTGCCGAATAAGGCGCTTTTTGCCGTCTATAGGGAGGTCATGTCAGGTTCTCTGGGACTTGAGAAAAAATTAAAGATAGCGTATCTCGGGCCTGAAGCTACATTCACTCATCAGGCAGGCGTAAAAAAATTCGGGTCAAACGTAGAATATTACGCGTGCCCTACAATAACAGATGTTTTCAGGGGAGTGGAGGCAGGGCGCTCAGACTACGGGGTCGTGCCTGTTGAGAATTCGACGGAAGGGGTAATAAACCATACCCTGGACATGTTTATAAATTCTGATTTAAAGATATGCTCTGAGATAATGCTGGAAATTTCTCATAATCTCCTGGGTAAAGGCGGCATAAAGTCCTTAAAAAAGATTTATTCAAAGCAGGAGGTATTCGGCCAGTGCAGGTTATGGCTGGAGATAAATATGCAGGGTATAGCTTTGGTAGAGGTATCCTCAACCAGCAAGGCCGCCGAGATTGCATCAGAGGAAAAAAATTCAGCAGCGATAGCCAGTATGCTGGCAGCTAAAAAATACAGGTTGAACGTGCTGGCAAGCGGTATAGAAGACAATCCTAATAACCTTACAAGATTTCTCGTGATAGGAGGCTCGATACCGGGCCCTACCAGGAAGGACAGGACGTCAATAATGTTCTCGGTAAAAGACAAGGTAGGCGCTTTGCACGATATACTCGTGCCTTTCAAAAAATATAAGATCAATCTTACCAAGATTGAGTCAAGGCCTTCCAGGAGAAAGGCCTGGGAATATTATTTCTTTGTGGATATGATGGGCCATTGCGAGAATCAGAGCGTGAAAAAGGCGTTAGCTGAGCTTGAAAAACATTGTTCGTTTTTAAAGATACTGGGTTCTTACCCTGTGGGGATATAAGATATGGGCATAGTTCCGCGCAAAGCAGTTTTAAATGTAAAATCGTACCAGCCCGGGAAGCCTATTGAAGAGGTAAAAAGAGAATTAGGCTTATCCAATGTCATCAAGATGGCTTCCAATGAGAATCCTTTAGGCCCTTCTCCGAAGGCCATAGAGGCGATAAAGAAATATTTAGGGGATATAAACATGTATCCCGAGGGAGGATGTTTTTATCTGCGCCAGGCAGTTGCGGAGAAATTGAAAATCAAGCCGGAACAGCTGATTTTCGGGAACGGGTCTGACGAGCTTATCGAGCTTGTATTAAAGGCGTTTGTAGACGAGGGCGATGAGGTAGTCGTGGCGAATCCCACGTTTCTGATGTATGAAGTTGCTTCCAGCGTGCATGGCGCCAAGATAAAGGCCGTGCCGACACGTTATTTTAAATATGATTTAAAGGCCATGAAAAAAGCGGTAAGCAAGAATACAAAAGTTGTATTCATAGCGAATCCTGATAATCCTAACGGCACATATGTTACTAAATATGAGCTTGAGGGTTTCCTAAAAGGTATCCCTGAAGATACCATAGTTTTTCTGGATGAGGCATATTATGATTACGTGGAAGAACGCGATTATCCTAACGGCTTGGACTATCTGGGTAAAAACAACCTGATAGTTACAAGGACTTTTTCCAAGGCATACGGCCTGGCCGGCCTTAGGGTAGGTTTTGGCGTTTCAAACCCGGAAATAATAAAGTATATGGAAACTGTAAGGGATCCTTTCAACGTTAATTCGCTTGGCCAGATAGGCGCCATAGGCGCCTTGAAAGACAAAGAATTTTTATCAAAATCTAAAAAGATGGTAAGAGAAGGCAAAAAGTTTATATATGCTGAGTTAAAGGCAATGGGGGTAAGATATGTGCCGAGCGTAACTAATTTTATATTGATAGAGCTTTGCCCGAAGCCATGCGGGATAGCGGAAAGACTTTTAAAAAAAGGCGTGATCGTAAGAAGCATGAAGGCCTGGGGCATGGAGAATTTTATACGCGTTACCGTCGGCAAGGAATCGGAGAATAAGAGATTTATTAGGGAATTAAAAAATATAATATTGCAGGGGCGGAATATTATTCCGCCCGAACAATAGGCCGATTAATAATCGGCCCCTACGAGTTTAAAGGGGGTTTTGATGATTATAGTCTTACGTCCGGATGCTACAAAAAAACAGATAGGCCATTTGATAGAGAAAGTCAAGAAGCTGGGGTTAAAACCCATGGTTTCAAAAGGCATAGAGCGCACTATTATAGGTGTTATAGGAGAGGAAGATGTTTTAAGGGTTCAGCCGTTAGAGGCGTTTCCGGGCGTTGAGAAAGTAATGCCTATTCTGAAGCCTTACAAACTTGTATCCAGGGAATTTAAATCCGAAAATAGTGTCATAGACGTTGGAGGCGTGAAGATAGGCGGGAAAAAGATAGTCGTCATGGCGGGGCCCTGTTCTGTTGAGAATTTTGATATGCTTCTCGATATAGGGAAGAAGGTTAAAAAAGCAGGCGCCAGTATTTTAAGAGGAGGGGCGTTCAAGCCAAGGAGCTCGCCTTACAGTTTTCAGGGGCTGGGGGAAGAGGGGCTTAAATTTTTAAGAGACGTGAAAAAAGAAACCGGCCTCAAGATTGTTACCGAGGTAATGGATACGCGCGACGTGTGGATGGTTGAAAAATATGCCGATATCCTTCAGGTCGGAGCGCGCAACATGCAGAACTTTAATTTGCTTAAAGAAGTAGGGCTTTCCAGGAAGCCGGTGCTTTTAAAAAGAGGCATGTCAGCTACGGTGAAAGAATTTCTGATGTCAGCCGAATATATATTAGCGGCAGGGAATTTTAATTGCATACTATGCGAAAGAGGTATAAGGACGTTTGAAGATGCCACGAGATTCACTCTGGATCTTAACGCGGTCCCTCTCATTAAGCAGTTGAGCCATTTGCCCATTATAGTGGATCCCAGCCACGGGACCGGGAAATGGGATCTGGTAAACCCGATGGCAAAGGCAGCGATTGCCTCAGGTGCAGACGGTTTGATAATAGAGGTTCATCCGAATCCTGAGGAGGCCTATTCTGATGGAGAAGAGTCTCTTGTGCCGTATAGATTTGACGCCTTGATGAAGGAGCTTGACGCGGTAGCTAAGGCAGTTAACCGCGGGATATAATGTTTAAAAAAATAACTATTATAGGTTTGGGGTTGATTGGCGGGTCGCTGGCCCTTGCGATAAGAAAAAAGGAACTTGCGAAAGAGATTATAGGGGTTTCAAGAAGGAAAAGCACTATTGACCGCGCTGTTGAGAATAAAATAGTGGATTCTGCGACGCTGAATCTAAAAGATGGCGTAAAGGGTTCAGACCTTGTAATTATCGCCGCCCCTGTTTTAAGGATACCGGATATAGCAAAGCGGCTAGCACCTTTTTTAAGAAAAGATGCTATCCTTACCGATGCAGGCAGCACAAAAAGATACATAGTAAAGAATATAGAAAAAACAGGGTTTAAAGGCGTAAATTTCGTAGGCAGCCATCCTATCGCGGGTTCTGAAAAATCAGGCATTAAATCCGCGGATAAGGATTTATTTAAAGGGGCATGCTGCATTCTGACAAAAACAAAAAATACAAATCCAAAAATTATTGCCAGGCTTAAAAAATTCTGGGGCGGCCTTGAAATGCGGGTTAAGGTAATGTCCCCGGAGGCGCACGATAGATTGCTTTCAAATATAAGCCATCTGCCTCATGCGGC
>PEUD01000059.1:4455-7434 GCA_002780805.1 Candidatus Omnitrophica bacterium CG02_land_8_20_14_3_00__42_8
CGCGGCTGGAGGTTTTAAGGATACGACAAGAATAGCGTCAGGCGAGCCGGAGCTCTGGAAGGATATATTTTTTACAAATAGAGATAATCTTATAAAAGATATTGAAGTATTAAAGAAAGAATTGGTTAAGATAGAAGCAGCTTTAAAAAATAATGACCAGGCCGGGCTATTAAGATTGCTTAAAAAAGCCAAGGCAGTCCGGGATTCGTTTTGATTTACTGTATGGAAATTCAAAGTTCTTCAGGCAGCGCAAGGCGCTGCAGCTACATCCATGTGTTGTAGTTGCAGCATCTTATGCTGCTTAATTGATAATGATATATTTTATCGGGAAGTGGATATTATTTCTGTTCTTTAAAATATGTTTCAGGCTGAAGATAGTAGGGGCTGAAAATTGCCCAAGGAATGGTGCCTTGATAGTGGCGGCGAATCACGCGAGTTTTTTAGACCCTGTCATAGCAGGACTTGCTGCTCCCAGGGTATTGAATTTCATGGCGCGGGGCAGCCTTTTCAGGAATAAAATTTTTGGCAGAATCCTGACTTCAGTGAATGCATTTCCTTTAAGGCGGGAAGGCGCAGATTTGGGGGCAATGAGGATGGCCATAGATAAATTATGCCAGGGCAAAACGGTCTTGATTTTTCCTGAAGGGACGCGTTCAAAAGATGGCAATCTTGGGGCCCCGAAAGCTGGCATAGGCCTATTGGCAGCCATCTCAGGAGCCAATATACTGCCGTGTTATATAAAAGGCTCTATAGACGTGCTGCCCAGGCGGGCTGTGTTCCCCAGGTTCAAGAAGATATCGGTCTGCATCGGAAGGCCTGTAAAATTTGACAGGGATGTCCCTAGAAAAGAATACTACATGCAGATCGCTGAAAAAACCATGGCGGCAATCAGCGAATTAAAAAGCAGATCTGGCGTAAGTTGACACTCTGACATTGTCAGAGTGTCAACTTGGCGGATATGGAAAGAATGAAGATTAAGGTGGCGAGGTGTGCGGGTTTTTGTTTTGGAGTAAAAAGGGCGATAAATATAGCTGAAAAAGCTTTGGATGAACTGAAAGGCGAAGATAAGATTTATTCGCTAGGCCCTATAATACACAATCCTCAGGTTGTGGATAGGCTCCTTAAAAATGGGCTTCACGTGGTCAGCGATTTAGAAAAAATAAAAGGCGGGGCAGTAATAATATCATCACATGGCGCGCCTTTAGATACGATTGAAGGCATAAAGAAAAAAGGCGTAAGGCTTATAGATGCGGTCTGCCCTTTCGTGAAATACGCCCAGCGCATAGTAAAGGATTTGAAAAAAGACGGATACGAGATAATCATAGTCGGGGATAGCGCCCATCCCGAGGTAAGGGCGCTCAAGAGCATCGCGGGAAAGAACAAGAGATCGAAAAAACTCGGGATTATTTCCCAGACAACGCAGAATAAAGAGAATTATATAAATGAGATCAAAAAAATTCTAGGCCGGGATTTCAGCGAAGTAAAGATTTTTAATACGATATGCAATGATACGTCAAAAAGACAATCAGCAGCTCGCAGGCTTTTAAAAAACTGTGATCTGATGATAGTTATTGGCGGGAAAAACAGCGCCAATACAAAAAGGCTCTGGCAGATTTGCAAAGAAAGCGGGGTGGATAGTTTCCATATTGAAACAGAGCTGGAAATGAGTAAAAATTGGTTTAATGGCAAGAAGTGCGTTGGTATTACGAGCGGGGCATCAACACCGGATTCAATGGTGAAAAAAATTATAGAGAGGATAAGGAGGTTTTAAATATCATGGCAAAAGAGTTCAATCAGGAGAAAGAGGTTCAGGAAACTTTTAATCTGGAAGAGGCTTACGGCAAGACGTTCAGGCGCTTGAGCGAGGGTGATATTGTAAAAGGCAAGGTGTTCGCGATAGGGGTAAAGGATGTGTATATTAATTTTGGGTATAAGTCCGAAGGGGTTATATCCCTTGGGGAACTTAAGGATATCGTAGGCCTGAAGGTCGGAGATGAATTTGATGTGTTTGTGGAATCTAAGGAAAATGAGGACGGGCTTATTACTGTCTCCAGGCGCAAGGCGGAAAATATGCAGGGATGGGATAAGATTTCCGCTATCTATAAAGAAGGGGATTTTATAGAAGGCAAGGTTTCAAGAAAGGTTAAAGGCGGCCTTATGGTGGATGTAGGCGTAGAGGCATTTCTACCCGCTTCGCTTGTCGCCCTGAGAGGATTTGGAAATGTAAACCAGCTTGTGGGTCAGGCGCTTTTATTTAAGATAGTGAAGATGAATAAGCCAAGGAAAAATATCGTAGTATCCAGAAAAGACGCTATAATAAAAGAAAGAGAAACAATAAAAACCAAGGTGCTGGGCGAACTAAAAGTGGGAGAGCTTCGCAAAGGCCTTGTTAAAAACATCACTGATTTTGGGGTATTCGTGGATCTGGGGGGAATAGATGGGCTTCTGCACATTACTGATATGAGCTGGGGCAGGATCTCTCATCCAAGCGAGATGGTGGCAATAGGGGATACCATAGAAGTAATGATACTTAATTTTGACAAAGAGAACTTAAGGGTATCCCTTGGCCTGAAACAGAAAACAGAAAATCCATGGAAAGGCATCGAAGATAAATATCCGGTCGGCACAAGGATTAAAGGCAAGGTAGTGAATATCATGCCTTACGGTGCGTTTGTGGAACTTGAAAAAGGCGTAGAAGGCCTTGTTCATGTTTCAGAGCTTTCATGGACAGTAAGGGTGAATAATCCACAGGATGTGCTTGCAATAGGGGACATGGTAGAGGCAGTTGTGCTGAGTGTTGATAGCTCCAGCCAGAAAATATCTCTTGGCGTGAAGCAGATAGAACCTAATCCATGGCTTGAGATAAAAGAGAAATTCTCTCCAGGGATGAAGGTGGGAGGAAAGGTCAGGAATCTGACGGACTATGGCGCATTTATAGAGATAGAAGGCACCATAGAAGGTTTTGTCCATATAAACGAT
>PEUD01000125.1 GCA_002780805.1 Candidatus Omnitrophica bacterium CG02_land_8_20_14_3_00__42_8
CGCGAATCTGAAGACTTCGCTCTATATCCTGGCAGGTATTTTTATATTTTTTATCCTTGAGAAATTTATACGCTGGAGGCATTGCCACATACCTACATCCAAGGATCACATACATCCTGTAGCTACGCTGAATGTGATAGGCGATGGCGTGCATAACATGCTGGACGGAATGATAGTGGCCGCCAGTTTTGCTGTATCTGTACCAATAGGCATAGCTACGACTCTCGCTGTAATACTGCACGAGATTCCACAGGAAATAGGAGACTTTGGCATACTTGTATATACCGGCATGCCTGTTAAAAAAGCGCTTTTCATGAACTTTATCTCAGCGCTTACAGCTGTAGTGGGAGCTATAATAGCTCTTGCGCTTGAATCCAGGATACATGGTTTTTCTAAATATCTCCTGCCCATAACAGCGGGCGGATTTTTATATATAGGTGGAAGCGATCTGATACCTGAACTTCACAAGGTAGACCATGCAAAAATCTCTGCGCCTCTTCTTCAACTGGTTTTTATCATGCTGGGGATAGGCGTAATGGCATTATTGGTTCTTATGGAATAATATGAAAAACTGGTGGGAATTAGAGATAACTGATATAGAAAAGGCCCTTGGCGTAAACGCGTCCTTGGGCCTTTCTCTTGAAGAGGCTGAGGGCCGGCTTCAAAAATACGGGCCGAATCAGCTGAAAGAGAAAAAAGGGATAAGTCCCATAAAAATCTTTATAGATCAGTTCAAGGATTTTATCGTATGGGTCCTTGTGGGAGCAGCTCTTGTTTCAGGATTTCTCCAGGAATGGGTGGACGCGTTCGCCATAATAGCGATCGTGATATTGAATTCTATCCTCGGCTTTATCCAGGAATACCGCGCGGAGAAGTCTCTCGCGGCTTTGAAAAAACTTTCCTCACCTAATTCAAGGGTAATTCGAGCTGGCAGCCGCCAGATAATAAGTTCCCATAATATAGTCCCTGGAGACGTAATAGAACTTGAGGCAGGCGACAACATCCCTGCTGATAGCCGCCTTATATGGGTCACGCCTAATTTTAGAGTGAGCGAGGCGAGCCTCACAGGAGAATCTCATCCTGTAGCTAAAACCATACTTGCTTTAAAAGAAAGAGAAGTGCCTCTCGCTGATAGGGCAAACATGATCTATATGGGCACGTCTATTGCCTCAGGCAAGGCAAGGGCTATTGTAGTTGAAACAGGCATGGAGACAGAGCTCGGTAATATCGCTGGCATGATCCAGGGTGCTGATGATAATGCCACGCCTTTACAGAAACGGCTCGAGGCATTCGGAAAATTCATAGTCTATGTATGTTTCGGCCTTGTGGGCCTTGTGTTCTTATTGGAACTTTTGCGTGGCAGTAAACTCATAGACGTATTTTTAACTTCGGTAAGCCTGGCAGTTGCCGCTATACCTGAAGGTTTGCCCGCGGTCGTAACCATTGCCCTGGCGCTGGGCGTCCAGAGGATGGTGAAACGCCATGCTATCATAAGAAAACTTCCATCCGTGGAAACCTTGGGCTGCGCTACGGTTATTTGTTCTGACAAGACAGGCACTCTCACTAAAAACGAGATGACTGTCCAGGCGGTTTATGTAAATAAGATGTTATTCTATGTCACCGGAATCGGCTATGGCGTAAAAGGAGAATTTACGAGGGACTATAAAACAATAGACTCGCCTGATTACCCTGAGCTTAATAAACTTCTTTCTTACGCGGTGCTTTGTAACGGAGCAGACCTGGTTAAAGACAAATCAGGATATAAAATTATAGGAGATCCCACAGAGGGTGCGATCCTCAGCTGCGCGGCCAAAATAAATATATGGAAAAAAGACATGGAAGATAAATTCTCTTTTATTGAGGAAATACCTTTTGACTCAGAACGCAAAAAAATGACCATGGTAAGGCGCGATGGCGCCATGGTAACCGCGTTTATTAAAGGAGCGCCTGATATATTTTTAGAAGACTGCGTCCGGATAGAAGATAGGGGCGGCGCCAGGAAATTAGAAGAGGAGGATAAAAAAGAGATTCTCGCTGTCAACGAGAATCTCGCTTCGTCCGCGATGCGGGTCCTCGCCATCGGATACAAAAACATGGATAGAGTGCCTGATAGCTACGGCGTTGAAGCGATTGAAAAAGACCTTGTATTTCTTGGCCTCGTGGCAATGATAGATCCCGCGAGAGAAGAGGTTAAAGACGCTATTGAAAAATGTTCCACTGCGGGCATAAAAACAGTAATGATAACAGGGGATCACAAGAATACTGCGGTCGCGATAGCCAGAGAACTCGGATTTTTCAAAAAAGATTCCATGGCCCTTACCGGAGAAGAGCTGAATAAACTCACTGACGACGAACTTTATGAAAAGATAGGCAACATACCTGTTTATGCCAGGGTTTCTCCTGAACATAAACTCAGGATTGTAAAGGCCTGGAGAAGACACGGCGAAGTCGTGGCAATGACGGGAGACGGTGTAAATGACGCCCCTGCCGTAAAGGAAGCTGATATAGGCATCAGCATGGGCATTACAGGCACTGATGTCACTAAAGAAGTCTCTGACATGGTGATTACAGACGATAATTTCGCGTCCATTGTTTCCGCGGTCGAAGAGGGAAGGGGCATCTACGATAACATTAAAAAATTCATACACTATCTTTTGTCCTGCAATGTGGGCGAGATTTTAGTGATGTTTGTTTCATCTCTCGTAGGCTTCCCTGTGCCGCTATTACCCATACAAATACTCTGGGTAAACCTTGTGACTGACGGCTTGCCCGCGCTTGCCCTGGGCGTGGATCCTGTAGATAAAAATATAATGTCCAGGCCCCCGCGCAAATCAAACGAGCCTGTAATTACCAAAGAGAACGCGTTTTTGATGCTCTGGCAGGGAACTTTTATTGCGTTCTGCAGCTTGCTCGCTTTTAGCCTTGTATTATTTGTGGAGAAAGAATCTCTCGCCAGGGCGAGGACAGCAGCGTTTATAGTGCTCTCCTGCGCCCAATTATTCCATTCCTTCAATTGCCGTAATAATAAAGAATCAATTTTTAAGATAGGATTCCTGACTAATAAAAAACTTATTTTCGCCGTGCTTATCTCATTCGGCCTTCAGATGCTTGTCGTATACCAGCCGTTTTTACAGACTATCTTCAAGACAGAGCCTCTCGGCGCGTTTGACTGGTCACTTGTGATCCTCATCTCATCATTCCCTCTATGGGCCATGGAAACAGTAAAGCTTGTTAAAAAATAAGACACCTCCGAGGTGGCCGAAGGCCTCCTCGGAGGTGAATGTGGTTAAAATGAAGCTATTTAAGAACAAAACTTTTCTCGCCATTCTTGTTTTAGCTTCGCTCTGCGCCTTATCATACATTTTTCCTCTCCTCAAATCTTTCAAAGATTCTCTATTAATGTACATCGGGAAAATCTGGTGGGCACTACTTCTGGGTTTTGTTCTGGGAGGTATAATAGACTATTTTGTGCCGAGGGAATATATTTCCCATATCCTTGCAAAACCCGCTAAAAGAACCATTTTTTATTCAACCTTTTTAGGATTTCTGATGAGCGCATGCAGCCACGGTATCCTTGCTCTTTCAATAGCGATCCATAAAAAAGGCGCGTCAAATCCGGCTGTCGTGGCGTTTCTTCTATCTAGTCCATGGGCGAATCTTCCCATTACCCTGATGCTCATAGCGTTTTTCGGCCTTGCGAAGGCATTATATATCATATTCTCTGCGCTTATTATCGCAATCACTACGGGCCTTATTTACCAGGTCCTCGAATCAAAAGGTATTATAGAAACTAATAAAAACACCAAATCTCTCAGCGAAGATTTTTCCATCATTTCCGACTTTAAGAAAAAAGCCTCAGCTTATAAAATCTCCGGCGCCCAGTTGTTAATAGACTTAAAAGGCGTATATAGAGGTATGAAAATGCTCGCTAATATGGTCTTATGGTGGATACTTATAGGTATGGGCCTTGCGAGCCTTATAGGCGCATACGTGCCTCAGGGTATATTCCATAGATACATGGGCCCGACATTCCTCGGCATGCTCGCCACATTAGGCCTTGCCACTATAATAGAGGTATGTTCAGAAGGGACTGCTCCTCTTGCCTTCGAGATCTACCGCCAAACACTAGCTTTAGGCAATGCCTTTACGTTTCTCATGGCAGGCGTAGTCACTGATTACACTGAAATCGGCCTTCTCTGGATCAATGTTGGTAAACGCGTTGCGATCTTCCTCCCCATCATCACCGTCCCTCAGGTCCTCCTCTTTGGCTTCATAGCGAATCTAATATTTAAATAATTACACCTCCGAGGTGGCCGTAGGTCTCCTCGGAGGTGGGTGTGTTAAATAGTAATTGACAAAATAAAACCAGGGGAGTACAATAATTCACAAGTTATTTAGTAGTAAATAAGGGTTTAGATGTCTGGAGCCGTAAGGTAACGAGTACTAACCTTGCGGCGTTTTTGTTTCTGCCATTATTTGCTATAATCTTAAAGAAAGGGGGTAGTGAGTAATGGCAAAAGGAAAAGTGAAATGGTTCAATAACCAGAAAGGTTATGGATTTATTACACCTGAAAACGGTAAGGATGTATTCGTGCATCACAGCGTTATACAGGGAGAAGGCTACAAGTCTTTAGAAGAAGGCCAGGAAGTAGAATTTGAAATACAGAATGGCCCTAAGGGCGAACAGGCTGTAAACGTAGTAAAGTTATAATCCAGCGGAAAAATAATGAGGCCCGGTATCGTAAAGATCCGGGTCTCATTATTTTTGCCCGAAATTTGATATTGTCTTTGGGGCCTGAAAAAGGTATTATATATTCATGTTATTAGAGATGCATTGCCACACTTCAAGGTATTCTAAGTGCAGCCAGATATCCCCGGCTAACCTTCTCAGTCAGGTAAAGAAGAAAGAACTGCAAGGTGTTATAATTACAGAGCATCATTATCTCTGGAGAGAGGATGATATAAAGGCCCTGAGGCTAGAGGTGGAGCTGGATAAGAATTTTCTGATAATGGCAGGCCAGGAAGTGGAAACGGATTTCGGCCACGTCCTTATAAAGGTGGGCAAGGGCCAAAGCCCTGAGATGGAGGTATTGATCTCGCGGTGTTTTAAGGAGGATATATAGGTGTCTGTCTCTATTAACGTGCTAAGGGCAGGCATTAAAAATGCCTGCCCTTTTTTATGAATAGATTTGCCAATAATCCTTGATATTTGGCACGCTGTTCTATATAATAGGCTTGCTTGCGTTAAGAGATAGAGTTGTATAAAAAAATGAAAGATAGACTTGCTGAAAATTTGACAATGATGTTTGAAAAAAGCGCGGAGAGATTTTCTGATAAGACCGCTTTATTTTTTTCAGATAAAAAGATTAGTTATAAGGAGTTATACCAGGCCACCTGCAGGCTGGGCCAGGGCCTGAAAAATCTAGGTATTAAAAAGAAGGATAAGGTGGCGTTATTCCTGCATAATGCCCCGGAATTTATAGTCAGTTATTTTGCCATTGTCAATATAGAGGCAATCTGTGTGCCTATAAATAATATGTTGAAAGAAGAGGAACTTGGATTTATTTTAAAGGATTCCGGCGCAAAGTTTATTATAAGTTCAGCCGCATATTTAGATATTATAAATTCAGCAAAGGTGAAATCTCCTGATTTGAAATACACAGTTATTATAGACGGCTTAGCGCCCAATACTTTTAATTTTTATGAGATAATAGAGCGCAGTATTATAAAGAAAGAAGATATTTTAATCAAACCGGATGAAGTCGCCTCCATACTTTATACCTCAGGCACAACCGGCAATCCCAAAGGCGCCATGCTCACTCATAAAAATTTTCTCTCTAATATTAAAAGTTGTATATCCAGCATAGATGTCTCTGAAAAAGATAACTTTATCTGCGTCTTGCCTATGTTTCATTCTTTTGCCTTCACTGTCTGTATTCTTCTGCCGCTTGCAGTAGGAGCCAGTATTACTATAATCGAGCACGTAAGGCCTTTTCGCAGGGTTATCAGGAATGTAATAAAAAAGAAAATCACCGTATTTGTAGGCATACCTTCCATATTTAATGTCTTGGCTCATATGGAGATACCTCATGTGTTTACTTCCAGAGTACTCAAGCTTATAGACCCCATTAAACTCTGTATTTCAGGCGCATCTGCGTTACCGACAGAGGTTTTGAAAGCTTTTGAAAATAAATTTAGAGTTCCTCTCGTGGAAGGGTACGGATTAACAGAAGCTTCGCCCGTGGTATCATTTAATCCGGTGGCCGGAGTAAGGAAACCCGGTTCAGTCGGCTTGCCTATTGAAGGCGTAGAAGTAAAAATAGTTGATGATAAGGATAACCGATTACCCTGTAATGAGATAGGCGAGCTTCTGGTTAAGGGCGATAATATAATGAAAGGGTATTTTAATAGCGACGCTGAAACAAAAGAAATTATAAAAGATAGTTGGCTTTATACGGGCGATATAGCCAAGCTTGATGAAGATGGATATATTTATATTGTAGACAGAAAAAAGGACATGATCAATGTGCGGGGCCTTAATGTTTATCCGGTAGAAATAGAAAAGGTCTTACTGATGCATCCTAAGATTAAAGAAGCAGCGGTTGTAGGCATAGCTGATAAGTTTAAAGGAGAGGTGCCAAAGGCATTTATTGTTTTAAAAGAAAATGAAACACTCAGCGAATCGGAAGTTATTAAATACCTAAGAAAAAACCTGGCTTTGTTTAAAATTCCCAAATTTGTAGAGTTTAAACAAGCTTTGCCTAAGACATCTACAGGGAAAATACTCAAAAGACAGTTAAGGGGGATAAATAAATTATAATGTTACACTCTGACAATGTCAGAGTGTAACCTTTGAGTTTTACTTGATATTTGCCGCCTTGTTTTATATAATAGGCTTGCTTGCGCGGGTGGTGGAATTGGCAGACACGACAGTTTGAGGGGCTGTTGGGAGCAATCCTATGCAGGTTCAAGTCCTGTCCCGCGCACCATTCTGCTTCGCTCTGGGGCATACATTTAAGCTTACTATGACGAGCTACGCAGAATCTCTTCTTTCTTTTACGTAATTGCTTCCGGGAAGGCTTTTGGCATATTCTTTTAATTCCGCGCCTAATTCTCCAACCTTCCCTACATGGTTGATCTTTCTCTTCTCATTCGTCACGACCCCTATCGATATCGATAGGAGCGGGATCTTTCTTGTTTTTTTCTGCCTGTCTTTTCCTATTATATAGCCTTTTTCAAGGTCTTCTTTATTATACAGCCCGGGCACCATAGCAGTAAAATCCGATATGATTTTTTTACACAGATCATCCACTTTTTCAGGAAGTGTAACCACCACGAAATCATCCCCTCCTATATGCCCTATAAAATCCTGGGGAGTGCCTTTTTCCTGCACAGAGCTTATCAGTATCCTGGCGGTATTTTTTATTACCTCGTCG
>PEUD01000034.1:0-2669 GCA_002780805.1 Candidatus Omnitrophica bacterium CG02_land_8_20_14_3_00__42_8
AACACCGGATACTCCTGCTTTATAGATTCAAAGGGCAGGATATATGACAGCGTAGAAGATAAAAATACTCACCTATTTGTCACAGGTTACAAGACTTCTACCTTACTTATTAAGTAGGGAACGGTTTAAACCGTTCCCTACTTCCTGTTTTGTAATCGGTAAGTTAAGCGGGGAGATTAGACGCTTATAGTTGATAAACTTTAATATTCAGACTGTGTCATAATGTAGCCGCCTGATTTATCAGGTACAAAATAGGCTGCCCAATCACTCGACTTCGCTCGGGACAGGTAAATTGGGCAGCTACAATATATTGTGTATTATAATTCAGCAGAGAGGATTACGGCACAGTCTGATTCTTCGAGCGGCAGACGAGGGCTTTTTACTTAAACCCAGTCGAGAAGCGCGAGCAGCAGAGGTTCTCGACTGGGCGCTCAAGATAAGCCATTATGTCCGCTCGAACAATAGTATCACTGTTAACTCACCCATTACCTGCCTTTACTTTAAATATTGACACTATATAGCATGTAATATATAATTGAGCAGTTAGGGAGTTTGTTATAATGGAAGAGATCAATGAATTTATACAGCAAAGGATAGATAAGTTAAATGCCTTAAAGGGGATAGGTATTGAGCCTTACGGCAGGCGTTTTAATAAGGCAAAAAGCATAGAAGAACTGGCCAGGGATTTTAAAGAAGGCGATGCTGTTGAGACTGCCGGCAGGATTACAGCTCTTAGAGAGCATGGCAAGAGCAGTTTTTTTGATTTGAGAGATGCCGCAGGAAGAATTCAGGCGTATGTCAAGGCAGATATAATAGGCCAGGAGAATTATACCAATGTATTTAAAAAATTAGATATAGGAGATATATTAGGGGTTAAAGGTAAATTTTTTAAAACGCACACAGGCGAGATAACAATAAATGCCGAAGAAATAACCATATTAAGTAAAGGCCTTAGGCCTTTGCCTGAAAAATGGCATGGCCTGAAAGACGTGGATACCAGATACAGGCAGAGGTATGTGGATCTGATAGTAAACGAAGACGTGCGCAAGGTTTTTCAAACCCGCAGCCGCATTATTTCTAAAATACGCGAATTATTGGATAAAAAAGGATTTTTAGAAGTAGAGACTCCTATGATGCAATCAATGGCTGGAGGAGCCGCGGGAGATCCGTTCAAGACGCATCACAATGCGCTCGATCTCGATTTATACCTGCGCTTGGCACCTGAATTGTATTTAAAAAAGCTGTTGGTCGGAGGATTTGATAAAGTTTACGAACTTAACAGGAATTTCAGGAACGAAGGCATTTCGATAAGGCACAATCCTGAATTTACGATGATAGAGATATACGAAGCTTATTCTGATTGCGCAGGCATGATGCAGCTTACTGAAGAAATTTTCAATTATGTTGCAAAAGAAGTCCTGGGGGCCAATAAGATAAAATTCGGGGAAGAACTTATAGATCTGACTCCGCCGTGGCCGAGATGGTCATTCGCGGAAGAAATTAAGAGGAAATTTGACATTAATCCCGATGATTCTTCCAAGGAGTGGATTAAAAAACTTCAGGCGAAAGGCGTAGATTTTAAAGCCAAGGATATCACGCGTTCGCAGATAGCAAATATAATAACAGAGATGCTGGAACCTGAGACAGGGGATAGGCCTATTTTTGTAATAGACCTGTTTGCAGAGCTATGCCCTCTGGCGAAAAGAAAAAAAGATAACCCGCTTCTAACGGACAGGTTTGAGCTTTTCATGGGAGGTATGGAGATCGCGAACGCGTATTCAGAGCTCAATGACCCTATAGAGCAGAAAAAAAGATTTGAAGAACAGTTAGCGGGCCAGGAAGGTATAAAAAAAATAGACGAGGATTTTGTCAGGGCCCTGGAATACGGGATGCCTCCCGCGGGCGGGCTTGGGATAGGCATAGACAGGATGGTGATGCTTTTCGCGAACCAGCCGTCTATACGGGATGTGATATTGTTCCCGCAGTTAAAACCAGAGGCATAGTGAGCGCGGAAATGCACAGAAATTAGTTATAGGCAAAGGCCGAGAATAGGCAGGTTTTAACCTGCCTATTTATGAAGGCCTTTGCGACAAAATTGTAGGGCACACTTTAGTGTGCCAATTGAATGTAAGAATGCCATACGAATTGTGGATTAGCTTTAGATATCTAGTCTCGAAGCGCAAGGAAAAATTTATTTCCATTATAAGTTTTATTTCTATAATGGGTGTAGCCGTGGGAGTGACAGCCCTTATTGTGGTGCTGGCTGTGATGAGCGGTTTTGACAGAGACCTTCGAGAAAAGATAGTCGGCACTAATTCGCATATAATAATCGAGAGAGAAGGCGGTATCTCTGATTATAACGGCCTTGTAAATGAGATAAATAAAATACCGCATGTAAAGGCAAGCTCTCCTTTTCTGAGCGGCCAGGCCTTGATAAGACAAAACGAGCAGGTCCTGGGCGTTATATTAAGGGGCATAGATCCCGCGAGAGAAAAGGATGTTACTAATATCCAGAAGTATCTAGAATCAGGGACGTTCGAACTCAAAAAGAATACGGTCCTGATAGGAAAAGAGCTTTCTTCCAGGCTGGACTTGAAAATAGGGGATATGATTTCGCTGATATCCGCGGCTGACCCCAAGCCAAAGGACTTCAGGATAGCGGGCATCTT
>PEUD01000034.1:2799-7107 GCA_002780805.1 Candidatus Omnitrophica bacterium CG02_land_8_20_14_3_00__42_8
CGCATAAAAAAAGATGTCCAGAAAAAAATAGGGGTTGATTACTGGGTGAGGAGCTGGTCAGAGCTGAATAAAAATCTGTTCAGCGCTTTGAAACTTGAAAAGATAACCATGTTCATAATCCTCGCGCTTATCGTGGTAGTGGCGTGTTTTAATATAGCCAGCGCCCTGATAATGATGGTAATGGAAAAGACAAAAGATATAGGCATACTCAAGTCGATAGGAGCCGATAATAGGAGTATAAGAAAGATTTTTATGCTGAACGGTTTTCTGATAGGTTTTGCCGGGACGTTTATCGGCGCCATAGGGGGTTTCGGCTTATGTTACTTATTGAAGACATATCAGTTCATAAAATTGCCGAGGGACATTTATTACATAGACAGGCTTCCTGTTAATTTGGAACTATCGGATTCGATTACTGTAATAGCGGCCGCTATGCTGATAAGCTTATTATCGACGCTTTATCCATCATGGCAGGCGGCTAAAATGGAGCCTGTCGAGGCGCTTAGATACGAATAACAACCGCAGAACCACGCGGAAGCCCGCCACTGTTTCTTTGGCGGGACGCGGAACTACGCAGAAACTTACGTATAATTTCCGCGTTACGTTCCGCGTAGTCCAGCGATTAGTAAAATATGCTCAGAGCTGATAATGTCCATAAGATATATAAAGACGGTAAAAGAGAATTACATGTTTTGAAAGGCGTCAGCTTGGAATTAAGGAAGGACGAAGTGATTGCGGTAGTGGGCCCTTCCGGAGCAGGCAAGTCAACGCTTTTGCATATACTGGGCGGCATAGATAAACCGAGTTCAGGCAAAGTGTTTCTTGATAACTCTGATTTTTACAGCCTGGATGACGTTAAAAGAGCCGGGTTCAGAAATCAGAAGATAGGCTTTGTGTTCCAGTTTTATCACCTGCTTCCTGATTTTACTGCGCTGGAAAACGTAATGCTGCCGGGCATGATAAGAGGCGAAGGCTGCTGGACAAAAGCAGGGGCTTTAAAAAACAGATCTGAAATCTTACTAGAAAACATGGGACTCGGGAAAAGGATGCGTCACAGGCCCAGTGAGCTTTCCGGGGGGGAACAGCAGAGAGTCGCGATAGCAAGGGCATTGATAAACAATCCAAAGGTGCTATTGTGCGATGAACCTACAGGTAACCTGGATTCTGAAATGGGGCTGGAGATATTAAATATATTGTTTAACCTGAACAAAAAGAATAAAACAGCAATCGTGATTGTAACACACGATAAAGAAATTGCCAAAAGGGCGCACAAAATAATAGAAATGAAAGACGGGAGGATGTCATGGGATTGAAGGTCTATATCAACGGCGGATATTTTGAGAAAGAGGAAGCAAAGATTTCTGTTTTTGACCACGGACTTTTATACGGAGACGGCGTATTTGAAGGCATCCGTTCATATGACAGACTTGTGTTTAAATTGGAAGAGCATGTGGACAGGCTTTATGAATCCAGCCAGGGCATTATGCTCAATATCTCGCTTTCTAAAAAAGACATGATAAAGGCGGTCGTGAAAACGCTTAGATTAAATAAACTGGACAATGCCTATATCAGGCTGGTGGTTACAAGAGGTATCGGGGACCTGGGGCTGGATCCGAGAAAGTGCAAGTCCGCTTCTATTATAATCATCACGGATAATATAAAGCTTTATCCTGAAAAGTTATATAAAGAAGGATTAAGCATTATCACCGTGCCTACGCCAAGAAACATACCGGAGGCGTTAAATCCTCAGATTAAATCCCTGAACTATCTTAATAATATTCTGGCAAAGATAGAGGCGATAAACTCTGGTTATGAAGAGGCGCTGATGTTTACTGCCCACGGATGCGTGGCAGAGTGCACCGGAGACAATATTTTTATTATAAAAAATAATAACCTGATAACTCCGCCCGCTTATCTTGGGATACTTAAAGGCATCACGAGGGCTTGTGTTATGGATATCGCGGAGAAAAAAGACATGGCGGTGAAGGAAGAGGTTATTACCAGGCATAATATATTCACGGCTGACGAATGTTTCCTTACGGGCACAGCGGCAGAGATCATACCTGTCGTGTGCGTGGATAAAAGGGTTATCGGAGACGGTAAGCCCGGAAAAATCACTTTGAATCTTATGAAAGAATTCAGGAAGGCTACGAAGACGGACGGGATCAAGTATTAGAATTGCCTAAGTTGACACTCTGACATTGTCAGAGTGTCAACTTATTTGATGGGGAGGGTATTATGGTTTGCAATATCTGCGGTAAGAATCAGGCGACCGTGCATCTCACGGAAATAATAGATGAACAGATAACAGAACTGCATCTGTGCGAGGAGTGCGCTCAGAAAAAGGGAGCTCAAATGGAAAGTCATTTCGGGCTTTCCGATCTTCTGGCAGGCCTTGCCGATCTTGGAACGCAATTCAACAAGACCAAAACAGACATTAAGCTTAAATGCCCGAAATGCGGCCTCACCTATGAGGATTTTAAAAAGGTGGGCAGACTGGGTTGCGGGGAATGTTATACTACCTTTAAAGAAGCGCTGGTCCCTCTTTTAAAAAGGATACACGGTTCAACGCAGCATTGCGGCAAGTCTCCTAAAAAAATAGCCAGGGTAGTCAAGGCAAGGAATGAATTAGAGGTTCTGAAGGAAAAACTTCAGAAGTCAATACAGAAAGAGGATTTTGAAGAAGCGGCGAAATTGCGAGACAAGATAAGAGAAATAGAAAAGAAGAGCAATAAATAATCGCGATTAACATGGTCAGCGGGAGGGATTTTAATGACATTGGACGATTTATTAAACAATACAGGCGAATGGATAAGGTGCACGGGCCCTGTCAGTGATATAGTTATGTCTTCGCGCGTGAGGCTGGCAAGAAATCTTGCGAATTATCCTTTTGCGCATTGGGCCAGCAAGAAAGAACAGGAAGCAATCCTTGCGGCCGCGAAAGAAAGCACTTTGTCTGTTAAAAAATTAAAAGATTCCATGTTTGTGGAAATAGGAAAGTTAGATCCCATAGATAAACAGTTTCTTGTGGAGAGGCATCTGATGAGCAAGGAACACATGATAGACGCGGAGAATAAAGGTTTGTGCGTAGGCCAGGATGAAATTATCAGCATAATGATAAACGAAGAAGATCATCTGCGCATACAGGTAATGAAATCAGGGTTTAATTTAAAAGAAGCATGGCAGATAATAGATGATATGGATACTGAATTGGGCAATCTCCTGGATTTTGCGTATTCCGTGGATTTCGGGTATCTCACGGCGTGCCCTACTAATGCGGGAACCGGTATGAGGGCGTCTGTGATGCTGCATTTGCCATCGCTTGTGATGACAAAACAAATCGGAAAAGTGCTGCAGGCTATTACAAAGCTGGGTTTAACCGCGCGGGGCCTCTACGGAGAAGGGACAGAGGCGAGCGGTAATTTTTTTCAGATATCAAACCAGGTTTCTCTGGGGCACAAAGAAGAGGATATTATAGATAATATAGAGAGGATCATAAAGCAGATAGTTGATCATGAACAGAGCGCGAGGGAAACGCTTCTTTCGCAGAATAGAGAGGCCCTTGAAGACAGGATATGGAGGGCGTATGGCACGTTAAAGAGTGCGCATATAATAACAAGTACGGAGACAATTGATCTTCTTTCGCTTGTAAGGCTTGGCGTTGATTTAGGCGTGATAAAACAGTCCGACAGGGCTCTCATAAACGAACTTTTTGTGATAACACAGCCCGCGCATCTTCAGAAAATGGAGAGGAAGAAACTCGGGCCTAATCAAAGGGATGTTAAAAGGGCGGAGATAATCAGGGAGAAATTAGGGTAGAAGATGTTAAATACGAAACAATGTGAAATAACCAAGATACAAGAAACAATAACCAAATAATTACCAATGACCAAATTTCAATAACCAAACAAGATGGGTTTGATTATTGGTTATTTCGTGATTCGAATTTTGATAAATGGGAGGTTTACAATGTTTAACAGATTTACGGAGCGCGCGAGAAAGGTAATAATTCTGGCAAAAGAAGAGGCCAAAAGGTTTAATCATGATTATATAGGCACTGAGCATATATTGCTAGGCCTTTTAAAAGAGGGAGAAGGAGTGGCTGCGGTAGTGCTTCAAAAAATGGGCCTGAATCTCCAGCAGATACGAATGGAGATAGAAAAGATCGTGAAACCCGGCCCGTCTACGGTTGTATCCGGAGATATACCTTTTACCCCTACGGCTAAAAAAGTGGTGGAACTCTCCAGCGAAGAGGCAAGGTCTTTGGGGCATAATTACATAGGCACGGAACATATTTTATTGGGCCTT
>PEUD01000085.1:0-147 GCA_002780805.1 Candidatus Omnitrophica bacterium CG02_land_8_20_14_3_00__42_8
GTGTCTAATATAGCAGGAGGTGATAGATATGGTAAACCAGAGTAACGGAGTTGAAGTGCTGAGGTTGCACAGACTTAGCGGAGATTCAAGCCTCAAGGCGTTCGCGGACGTGTCGTTCGCAGGTGTTTTTATAGTCAAAGGCTTGAA
>PEUD01000085.1:285-700 GCA_002780805.1 Candidatus Omnitrophica bacterium CG02_land_8_20_14_3_00__42_8
AGAAGAGAAGTAGTCAGCAGGATATGTCATTGCGGGGGCGGAGTCCGAAGCAATCTCAGAGATTGCTTCGCTTCGCCCGCAATGACAATGAGAGAGAATTCTTGACAATGCGCTTCTTTAAGGATATACTTTATAAAAAAGGAGCAATATCTTATGTCCAAGACTTTTAAAATAATCCTTGTATTATTGGTAGCCGTAAGTGTGACTCTCGCGGCAATAGCAGTCATAGGATTTATGGGCAAGGAGAGAGAGTATATGAAGAGGCTTATCGTAGAAGATAAGCTCGCCGCTGTGTTAAAAGAAAAGATGAGCATTGAAAAAGAGCTAGAAACAACTAAATTCGCCAAAGAACAGGCCGAGGCAAAGGTTACAAAAATAGAAGAAAAATTTAAAGAGCTTTCTTTCCGGTTTGATG
>PEUD01000085.1:747-2532 GCA_002780805.1 Candidatus Omnitrophica bacterium CG02_land_8_20_14_3_00__42_8
AAAGCGGAGCTGGCAAAAATCAGAGTAGATTTAGATAATGAAAAAAGGGAAAAATTAAGCATATCTAAGAAATTGGACAGCCTGCAGGCTGATTACGACAGGGCAAACAAAGAGATGTCAAGGCTTGCGGACGAGAAGGCGGATCTCGAGAAAAGAATGTCGGACCTGCGGGAAAAACAGTCAGTTAATCTGGATAAGATAGTTGTCAAGACGGATGAAGCTGACGGCGTCACTCAGGCTCCAAAACAGGCCATGCAGGGAAAAATTTTAGTAGTTAATAAAGAGTATAGTTTTATTGTTACTGATATAGGCCAGGATAAAAATATCCAGAAAGGCGCGAAATTCGACGTGATGGACGGAGCCAAATTTCTGGGGCAGGCAGAAATAGATAAGGTTTACGACACGATGTCTTCGGCTACAGTTCTTCCTGGCGCTAAGATAAACGACATGAAGAAAGGTAATGTGATTATTGAAAGCCGTTGAGATAAATATCCCACCTGATAAGTCTATATCTCACCGAGCGATTATGCTCGCTTCTATTTCAGAAGGTACCACTCGGATAAAAAATTTATTGATGGCTGAAGATGTAAAACGCACCATAAAGGCGTTCCGCGCTATGGGCGTGAAAATAAAACTGCCCCTCACCCTGCCCTCTCCCTTGAGGGGAGAGGGAAAGGGTGAGGGGTGTATTGTTTATGGAGTTGGTATGCGGGGTTTGAAAGAGCCGGTCAAGCCGTTATATCTAGGTAATTCCGGCACTACAATGCGGATATTGCCCGGTATTTTAGCAGGCCAGGATTTTGAAGTGGCATTAACAGGAGATAAATCTCTTTCCGCTAGGCCAATGCAGAGGATTGCGGAGCCGCTTAGAAAGATGGGGGCGAATATTAGACCCCTCACCCTGCCCTCTCCCCACAGGGGAGAGGGAAAGGGTGAGGGGGAGATATATCCTCCGCTAAAGATTCATGGCGGGAAATTGAAAGCGATTCAATATAAATCAAAGATTGCAAGCGCTCAGGTGAAGTCGTGTATTTTATTGGCGGGACTTTACGCAAATGGAGTTACGAGCGTAACCGAGCCTGTAAAGTCAAGGGACCATACAGAGAGGATGTTAGAGCAATTCAGTGTTGAGCTCTTCTCGACTCGCTCCGCTCGCTCGAAGAATATTGTTCGAGCGAGGCCGAAGGCCGAGTCGAGAACTATTAAATTGAAGGGGCCGGTAAAATTGATATCACCTGGGACCATAGAAATTCCTGGTGATATTTCCAGCGCCGCATTTTTTATTGTTGCAGGCTGTATTTTGCCGGATACAAAAATTATATTAAAAAATATCGGTTTAAATCCTACCAGGACCGGTGTATTGGATATATTAAAGCGCATGGGAGCGGATATTGACTTCTCGACTCGTCCGCCAATGAAACAATGGCGGACTCGCTCGAAGAATATTGTTCGAGCGAGGTCACGAAGTGGCCGAGTCGAGAACTATGAACCTGCGGGGGATATTACAGTCAAGTCGAGTAAATTAAAAGGAGTTGTGATTTCCGGCCAAGAGGTTATCACGGCAATAGACGAGATACCTATAATAATGGTGGCAGCGTGTTTTGCAAAAGGCACAACTGTCATCCATGGTATAGGCGAATTAAGGGTAAAGGAAACTGACAGAGTTTATTCGATGGTTACTAATTTGCGTAAGATTGGAGCGGATATCCGGGCCAGAGGCAAATTCATTATTATTAACGGCGGCAAGCTATTGCATGGCGCAAGGGTGTCCAGCTTCGGAGATCA
>PEUD01000085.1:2586-4958 GCA_002780805.1 Candidatus Omnitrophica bacterium CG02_land_8_20_14_3_00__42_8
CATAACCGGATTGAATTGCATAAATAAGTCTTTTCCGGGATTCGAAGGGCTGCTTCATACTTTCTCACAATAATAAATAAGTTGACACTCTGACATTGTCAGAGTGTCAACTTATACAAATTGAATTGACAAAGAAAGCCGGTTTTGTTAAAATTAAACAAATCAACCCGATAAAATTTGAGGTGCAAAATGATTAATTTTTTTAAACTGCTGAAGAAATATTTCAATAATATTTTAGGCCTGTTTTCAAATGACATGGGCATTGACCTTGGCACGGCAACCACGCTTGTTTACGTGAAGGGCCAGGGCATTGTCCTGTGCGAGCCGTCAGTAGTGGCTATTCAGAAGAGTACTCACACTGTATTGGCGGTCGGAGAAGAGGCCAAGAGAATGCTTGGCCGCACACCAGGCAGTATAGTCGCGATAAGGCCGATGAAAGACGGGGTCATTGCGGATTTTGAAATAACGGAAGACATGCTCAGGTATTTTATAAAAAAGATTCACAATAGAAAAGTTTTTGTAAGGCCCAGGATGGTTATCGCCATACCGTCAGGCATAACAGAGGTTGAAAAACGCGCTGTAAAAGATTCTGCCGAACACGCCGGTGCCCGTGAGGTATATCTGATAGAAGAACCGATAGCGGCCGCAATAGGCGTAGGCCTTCCGATAGAGGAGCCGGCCGGCAATATGATCATTGATATAGGCGGCGGCACGACTGAAATAGCGGTCATATCTTTAGCGGGCATTGTGTTCTCGCGCTCTATCAGGATAGGCGGAGATGAGCTGGATGAGGCGATTATAGAGCATCTTAAGAAGACGTACAATCTGATGGTGGGAGAGCGCACCGCGGAGGATATTAAAATAAAGATAGGTTCCGCGTATCCGCTGGAGCAGGAATTGACAATGGATGTCCGCGGCAGGGACCTGGTCGCGGGCCTTCCTAAAACAATTACTATATCTTCGGAGGAAATAAGAGAGGCCATAGCCGGGCCTGTCTCAGCAATACTTGAGGCAACCAGGATGACGCTCGAAAGAACCCCGCCGGAACTTTCCGCGGACCTGATTGAAAGAGGCATAGTGATGGCAGGCGGAGGATCTCTGCTGAGAGGAATCGATAAGCTGATAAGCGAAGAGACGGGGCTTCCCGTTCACATTGCAGAAGATCCTACTACGGCAGTGGCTCTCGGCACGGGTAAAGTCCTCAGCGAAATAAAATATCTCAGAAAAGTTACAGTGCGCTCCAGGATGGAATTCTAAAATTGGCCTCGTCCGGAGGACTCGGCACTTCCTCGGACATTTCGTCCTCGGTCGCGCTTCGTCCGCCCTTTGTAAACAAAGAGCGGGGCTTCGCTCGCAATGACAAGTGATAAAACCAGAAAAAAACCTCCCTATAATAGCAGTCTTGATTTTTATAACTGCTATAGCAGTACTCTCCCAGATTTTCTCTTCTGATTTCCGGATAAAAACCTTAAATGTTTTACGAATACCTTTAAAGATAATATCGGGTTCCGCCTGTCTGCTGCGGGACGTGACAGGGTTCAGGGAGACTGTCTTGGAAAATAAACTTCTCAGGGAAAATATATCCAATCTTGAAAAAGAGTTGTTGAATTTAAAAGAAGCTAAGCTGGAAAACGAAAGGCTTAAAAAGCTCCTTGATTTTAAAGAATCGGAGAGGCGTAAATTTGTGCCTGCGCTCGTCATAGCGAGAGACCCTTCCGGGCTGAACGACAGCGTTATAATTGACAGGGGCAGGAAAGATAAGATCGAGAAGGGCATGATTGTAATAAGCGGTTCCGGCATCGCGGGGAGGGTAATTGAAACAGGATGGAGTATATCCAGAGTCCTTCTTGTTACGGATTACGACGCTGTCTTCAGCGGTGTCGTGGAGCGGACAAGAGACGAAGGCGCGGTTAGCGGCAATATGAGAGCCGGCCTTGTCATGAAATATCTGGCTCTCGGCTGTGGTGTGAAAAAAGGCGACAAGGTTATCACGTCCGGGCTGTACGGGGTTTTTGAAAAAGGCATATTGATAGGAGAGGTTGTTTCTATTGAGACTGATTCCGGCGGGCTTTATGAGAACGCGGTTATAAAGCCGGAGGTTGACGCCAGAAAGCTGGAAGAAGTCCTGGTGGTAAGATGATGCTGTTTATCTGGATAATAATATCGGGCCTTTTACAGAGTGCCGCCTCGTTAAATATTAATTTCCTCGCGCTCTTTGCTATCTTTGCCGGGCTTAAAAAAGGGCCCGTGCTGGGATTATTTATCGGCGTATTCATAGGGGGATTCGCGGAGATATTATCATCTTCTGCCCCGGGTTTAAATCTCATGCTTTATAGCGGGATCGGGCTATTATCAGGGATAATCAAGCAGGA
>PEUD01000085.1:5018-7207 GCA_002780805.1 Candidatus Omnitrophica bacterium CG02_land_8_20_14_3_00__42_8
TTTTTATCTAGCGTATTTCGCGTTTACAAGGGCGGTCCAGCCGGGCGCGTTTTTTACAATAATTTTTTCAAGCATTATCTCGCCTTTATTATTCAGGGTTATTGACACCACCCCAACCTCGTAGGAGGGTCACCTACGAGGTTTTTATGCATTTATGAGAACAAAGATATTGCAGATTTTCTTTACAATTCTTTTTATCCTGACAGGCGTATGGCTTTATTATCTCCAGATTATAAAGGGCCCCTTTTATAACAACCTCAGTTCCAGAAACAGCATCCGGCTTTTAAATATAAACGCGCCGCGCGGAAACATATACGACAGACAGGGAAAAATCATAGCCGGGAATACGCTTTCGTTCGGGGTGTTCATTGTCCCGCAGGAGGCAGGCGATATTGACGCTGAAATGGAAGAGCTGTCCGGAATATTAGGGGTTTCAAAGAGTCTTCTGGAAAGAAATTATAAGCGCAACAGATCCGCTCCGTTCGCGCCGTGCGAACTCATAAGAGGCATTTCAAAGAAAGACGCGATTTCGATAGAGGAAACCATATTTGGAATGCCGGGCGTTCTGGTGAAAGAGGCGCCGTTTAGGAATTATTATTATAAAGAGGCCTTTAGCCACGCGATTGGATATATAGGAGAAATAGGTTCGCTTGAACTCGAGCTTTTAAAACCTTATGGGTATAGCATAAAGGATTTGATAGGCAAGGATGGCGTGGAGAGATTCTGCGACAGGATATTAAGAGGTAAAAACGGGGGCATGCAGATACAGGTTGACAACAGGGGCCGGCAGGTAAAGATTATGAGCTACAGAAAGCCGAAGAGCGGAAGGGATGTGTATCTTACCCTGGATGCCGGATTGCAAAAAGAAGTTTATGATCTTTTTGACGGCCGGAAAGGCGCCGCGGTTTTCATGGATCCGCGGAATGGGGAGATATTAAGCCTCGTAAGCAGTCCTTCTTATGACCCTAATGGTTCGCTGTTGGACGCGTTAAGGAACAAAGAATCGCCGCTTTTAAACAGGGCTATCATGGGTGTTTATCCGCCCGGGTCTATATTCAAAATTATTACAAGCATGGCTGCCCTTGAATCAAAAAAAATCAGGCCTGATACGGGGTTCGTGTGCGCCGGTAAAATCAGAATCGGCAAGGATGAGCTTAACTGCTGGAATAGAGACGGACATGGTTATGTAGACTTCGAAAAGGCGATCGCGTGGTCCTGCAACGTTTATTTTTGCCATGCGGGGCTATTGACCGGGGCTGATAAAATATCTGAATACGCCGGCCTGTTCGGATTGGGGAAGAAGTCAGGGGTAGAGCTTTTCGGAGAATCTTCCGGATTTATCCCTTCTAGAGAATGGAAAAGGGTTGAGAAAAAAGAAGCGTGGTATCCGGGCGACACGGCGAATTTTGCGATAGGGCAGGGAAATTTGTTAGTGACGCCTTTACAGATAACGCGCGTGGTCGCGGCTATCGCGAATTCAGGGACACTTGTCCGGCCTCACATACTGAAGCGCATAGGAAGCGCGGATACCGTTAATTTTAAAACAGAGAATCTTAAACTCGCGAAAGAAAACATAGATGCGGTAAAGGCCGGAATGCGCCTGGTCGTGGAGGATATTGACGGTACGGGAAACAGGGCGGCGAGTGGTGTGGTTTCTATCTCCGCTAAAACAGGCACTGTTCAGGTAGGCCTGGGTATTATCCCTCACGGCTGGTTTGTCGGATTCGCGCCTTCCGAAAACCCTAAGATATGTTTTGCGGTTTTTTTAGAAAACGGAGGGTCTGGAGGAGACGCGCCCGCCGAGATCGCGAAGCAGGCGGTGGAGTATTGGTTTAAAAATAAGCAGTAAAATAAAGGAGATTGCTTCGCTTTGCTCGCAATGACCATTGATATGTCATTGCGAGGAGTCCCTCGCCTGTCATTGCGAGGCACGAAGTGCCGAAGCAATCTCAAAACAGGCTCGGGATAAACTCCGTGACGAAGCAATATATGTTAAAAGCGCATAAATACAAGGATTTCGACTGGGTTTTGTTGGGCGCGGCAGCGGCTATTTTTATAGCAGGGCTTTTATTTCTTTTCAGCGCCACATATTCAAATAATATAGATTTTGTAATAAGGCAGATAGCGTGGTTTTTAATAGGGTGCTTGTTTTTTATAGTAATAATAAACATAAATTACAGAAAGATAAT
>PEUD01000046.1:0-1228 GCA_002780805.1 Candidatus Omnitrophica bacterium CG02_land_8_20_14_3_00__42_8
TCGGCATAGTTATAATTTATCGCCTATTTTATCTTCTGTCAATATAAATAGAACCGTCCCCTTTACGGGTTAAATATTTTTCATTTTTTTATATGGGCGCCGCCAAAATTTTCCAAAGGAGTTTTTGATTTTACCTTATTAAAGAACGCATATAAATTCTGCAACTACCCGAAAATCGTCTCCAGATACATTTTCCAACACTATGTCTTTGAAAGCCTTATTGTCCGGAGACAAAATAATCTTCCTATGACGCCATTGCTCATCGTCAAACGTCTCTTTTTCACTTCGATAGCGCTTTATGGTAAATTTCTGGCTTGTTTCAGGATCAGTAACCAACCGAGATTCTACAAGTACTACCAGTCCATTGCGCGAACCACCGCGCTCAAAACGGAATAAACAAAAACTCCCATTTGGGATTGTCGGTTCCATTGATTTGCCGACAACCTGAGCAATAAACATATCCTTGTTCAGCCGTTTATTTTCTATCTTCTTCCAACCAAGCATTTCAACGTGCTCTTCCTTACCAAAGCTTGTCGCTACAGCCTGGAGCGAATACACCGGGAGAAAATCAACATACTTCTGGTTATCCGCGACATCTTCATTCGGAATCACGTCTTTAAAAAACAACGGTCGTTCTGACCAATCGCCGCTATCCTTATTTAAACGGTCGTAAACCTTTTTCAATAGATAATCCTTAACGACAGCCGCAAAAGCCTTGTCATCCATAATTTTGTTAAAGATATCCTGATTCTGATCCATTCGGTCAACAAGCTTCGCGATAAACACATCTTCAAACCCGTATTTGAAATTATCAATCGTGTTGGTCTTGGCTTGAACGCCAAGTTTCTCATCCATAACCATCTCTTCTTCAATCTGGTCGAAGAAGAGCTTGTCAGCTTCTGTAAAATCAGTCCCGAATCTGTCATTAAGAAGACTGATTATTTCGGACAACAGGGCGTATTCGTCTTTGTCTTTCTTTGTTCCGGCCTCTGAAATTGGCTCGATGGCCGCACCCGAATCCTTTTGCAATTGAATCTTGCCATCAGCTATTTTTTGTAAGCGATAATACTCGAGAGCGATTTCATCACCGAGATGATATCTTTCTCCACCATCAGGCCCCGGAAGTTTTTTCAACAATAGTCGGGAATAAGCGTAGAATTTCTCAAACTCTATATCCTGAAATGGCATAATCTGCGCCAGAAACGCATATAGGCGAACAAAGACACCC
>PEUD01000046.1:1255-8421 GCA_002780805.1 Candidatus Omnitrophica bacterium CG02_land_8_20_14_3_00__42_8
ACATCCACAATGGCATTCAATTGAGCATGCTCGCGCTTCGTCTGTAATTCTTTATTCCTGAAGAATACGGCACAGAATGCATCGATGTCTGATTGATAGACCACCTTAAACGAATCCAGCTTGGTTTTGAGGTCGTAAAGTTTGTTTGGATCCGTAACATCGCTTAACTGTGTCTGCTCGTAATACGGCTGAAACGCCGCTAATATATCTTCGCGCTTATTAACGAAGTCCAAGATGAAAGTATCTTCCTTCCCCGGACACGTTCTATTTAACCGGCTCATGGTCTGCACCGCCTTGACGCCGTCAAGCCGCTTGTCCACATACATGGTATGTAAAAGCGGTTCATCGTAACCCGTCTGATATTTCTCTGCGACGAGCAAAATCTGATATTCGGATGTAGCAAACTTTTCGGGCAGTTCTTTTTCGCCAAAACCATTCATTCCCGGTTCGGTATATTCCGGAGGAATGCCATCCAAAAGCACTGTACCCGAAAAGGCCACAAGAGCTTTGATATCTTTATAGCCTTTCTCTTTCAAATACCGATCAAACTCATGTTTATATCGCACCACGTGTTCACGAGAAGCAGTCACGACCATCGCCTTGGCCTTACCGCCAATCTTTTTCAAAGTGACCTGCCGGAAGTGCTCAATCATGACTTCGGTTTTCTGTGCCAAGTTATAGGGGTGTAGTGTTAAAAAACGCGCGATCGCACAGGCGGCCTTTTTCTTATTCATATTCGGGTCATCTTCAATCTTCTTGGATAACTGGAAAAAAGTCTGATAGCTGGTGTAGTTTTCAAGGACATCAAAAATAAATCTTTCTTCGATCGCCTGCCGCATAGAATAAAGATGAAATGGTTGTGGTTTACCATCTACGCCTTTTTGTCCAAAGAACTCGAGCGTCTTTGCCTTAGGTGTTGCTGTAAATCCAAAGAAACTCAAATTCGGCCGAGGGCCCCTCTTAAGCATGGATTCACGAATTTCATCTTCTATATCGTCATCCTCATTGATTTTCTCGGACGCGATCTCGGTTTTATCAACCGCGGAAAGAACATCCTTCATCTTTTTAGCAGACTCACCACCTTGCGAACTATGTGCCTCATCAACGATAACAGCGTAATTTCGCTTAGGCAGTGCCCCAACCTTATCTAAAACAAAAGGAAACTTTTGAAGAGTGGTGATAACAATATTCGTACCGCTAGTAAGCGCCTGAGCCAATTGGGCAGAATCCTTATCAATTTTCTCAACTACTCCGGACTTGTGTTCAAATTGATAAATCGTATCCTGTAATTGCTTATCAAGAACGATGCGGTCAGTGATTACAATCACTGAGTCAAATATTCGCTTATCGTTTTTATCATGAAGACCGGCCAAGTGATAGGCAAGCCATGCGATAGAGTTACTCTTACCGCTTCCGGCGCTATGCTGAATCAAATAATTCTTTCCTGCTCCATTTGCCAGAGCATCAAAGGAAAGCTTCCGAACACTATCAAGCTGGTGATAGCGCGGGAATATCATTGTTTCAATCTTGAACTTTCTACCATCAAACGTCTTTTCCTCGACTTCTAAATGCAAAAATCTTCCTAAAATATCCATCCAACTGTCTTTTACCAAGACTACTTCCCACAAATACGATGTCATATGGCCACTTGGATTCGGGGGATTCCCGGCACCTTTGTTATAGCCCTTATTAAAAGGCAGGTGCTTTGTTTTTCTCCCCTGAAGACGCGTGGTCATGTAAATAACATCTGTATCCACAGCAAAGTGGACAAGGGCACGCTTCTTAAACTGAAATAAAAGCTCGCGTTCGTCACGATCATATTTATACTGCCTCTTAGCGTCATCCACATCCTGACCTGTGAAAGGATTCTTGAGTTCAATGGTAGCCACAGGAAGGCCGTTGACAGACAAGAGCATATCAATCGAGCTTTCATCCTTTGTGCTGTAATGAACCTGCCGGGTAATTGTGAGGATATTTTTATCAAATAGCTTCTGGGTTTCCGGATTTAATTTACTAACTGGCTTAAAATAAGCGAGCGTGAACTTCTTGCCATAATCGGTGACTCCATGGCGTAAACAATCGAGCATCCCGCGCGCGTCCAACTCCTGATTAAGGCGGTATAAAAACTTTTTCTCGACCTCTGCGCCATGGATAGCCACCAAACTATCCCAAACATTCTTCTGGGTATCCTTGATAAACTGAAACAAAACCGTTTGATCAATTGCTAAATCCCGATTGAAATTATTCGGATCGCCCTTTGCATAGCCGCCATGATCAATAAGGCTTTGTTCGATGGATTCTTCAAAAGCTTTTTCATTAGTTATTGATGCCATATTCCATCCTCATTAAGACTTGACCTTGAAATCTTCCCAATATTTAACTCGGGTTCTTATTAAAGCGATAATCTCGTCCGCCAATTTTGCTATTTCCAACGCATTGGCAGAAGCGGCGTCCCAATATTTTTTATCAAAGCCCTTGTCTTGGCCCATATCGTATTCGATGGTTTCTTTACGTACTAACAGATCAAGCTTCTTTATGCTTTGATATATTTCTTCAGGATAAAATGGCATTTTTGTCTCATAAGCCTTGTAAAAAACAACTGCCGCGTCATAGTGTTTCTTTAACCTCTTCTGCTTGCGTTCGTCTTCTGTCTCTCGTGAATCAACATAATCTAAAATAGGCCGAAGTGAATGGGCGGAATCCCTTAACGCCACAAGCTTTTCAGACAAGTCCATAAGGATGTTAAATTCATTTTGATAACGGACTTGATGGATATAAAGCTGTGCGCCTATCGTCGCTTTCATTGATTCAACCTGCTTGGTTATTTCACTTACATCTTCTTTAGTCGCAAGATTTTCGGCTTTTTTCATCAAATAAGACCGAAAGTATAAACCAAGGGCTACAACGCCAAGGAAGGTTAGCCATTGAAGGACGTTATCACAAGTCATCAATTGTTCCTCACATCGATTTTTCCAGTCACAACTTCTGAAATTAAAGAAGTACGGAATTCCTTGAGCAGTTTGATAGATTTTTGCTCCCGGCCAATTTGCGCGTTGATTTGTGCTGTCTTACGATCGAGAAAGTTAATAATGCGTTCCTGTTCTTCAAACATAGGGCAAGGCAATTTTAGGCTCTTTATAGCATCCTGACTGATATTCGGTTGGCCCCCGCCATAACCTAAACTAATTATGTTTGGTTTATTTGCTACGAACCAATAAAAAACAAATTTATTATAAAAATATGCGCTATCCGCAAGGACGCAACAAGCCTGATTACAGCAACCTTCAAAATCTACGATTGCAGTTTTTCCAATAGTAGCTCCATACATCGCTATTAAAATAGCTCCAATTGGGAACATTTTAAGCGCGGAGAAATTATTAAAAGCTAGCTCGGTGATTTTTTTCGTTGAATCCCTTAAAATGTCATCATTTAAATCTCCAGTGATCACCCATGGAATCGAGCCATTTTCATAATACTCCTGCTCGGAAGAATCCGGTGTGGTTCCACTACCAATATACCGAAACGATCTGCCAACCTTTCTCATCTCCCATATTAATGGAATCTGTCCTATCCATAATACTCCTGAATCTTTCATACTCACATTTTGATCAAGACCACGCGTAACTACCTGATTGATTACAGCCAAGTACTCCTCCTGGAGAAGTTCAATCATCTTCTCTTGTTTTGCAATCAAATCATCAATCTGTGTAGTCTTGCGGTCAAGGTATCTTGAAATATTTTTCTGTTCATCAATCCTCGGTAAAGGAATACGAATTCCCGCCATTTCATTATTCATTAACTTGGGATTAATATCATAACGAACATAACATTTTGTTCCTAAATTGAGCACATACGGAAGATACTTTGGAAAAACTTTATCAGCTTTAGCCTTTAGTGTTCCGCAGACATTAGTACAATTAAATTTTCCTTGGCGATGAAATACAGTACCAGCATTTGCACCGTCAGTTGTCCATGTCACATACTCACCATTAAAATCATACGTATTAAGTCGCCCCATCATACCGTTTTCTGTTGTCTGCGAACTATAAACAGGGTATTCTCCGAGGCTATTCGCAATTTCTTTATTACTAATGACACGCCCACGACCAAGATAACACAGAGCTCTAATTGAGGCAATATCCCAATCTTTTGGAATTTGCCCGATCCACTCAATCCCCGAATCTTTATATGATGAATATGGCCTGTTCATTTATATAGCCCTGTTTCATATGTTGTCCGCTTAACCAGACGTTCCTGATGAATCATTAAATTTCCCCTCTCAACCGGGATGTTGAACGTTTGTAATTCGACACGCCAATCCTGATATTCCTTTACAAGATCTTCAACGCAGGTATGTTCATTAAAAATAACCTTATCTTCTGCAGACTGCACTATCAGCCGATTAAGCATTTCAACGCCTTCAGGCTTTAATGACCCAAGGCTATCGCCATCGCGCGGTTCTGTATCGCGTAAAGGATGGATCACTATTGCCAACCGAGGAGTTAGCGGGCAATACAAGTCACATCGACTGGCATTCCAATATTGCAAGCAAACCGGATTATCACTCGTCAAAAACTGCACAGGAGTCTCATTCTTAAATACAATCCATGGTGAAGTTGCAAAAACCTTCTGAGCGCCGATCAAAGCGTTAATACCTGATGCCTTGGGGAATGCTTCTTTAATTAGGACATTGGTACCGCCATGCTTACGGATTGTTTCTATAACCTCGCGATACTTTGTGTCAGGATTCGACAATTCTTTTTCTTCTAACCTATCATACAAATTCTTAACAATATGGGAAAGTCCACCAGCCCCTAATCTTACGGCCGTCGGCGTACAAGCTCTTAAATAAGCAAGATACCCAGCCATCAAATACTTTGTTGTCACATTATATGTATCAGCAAAAACGCTACGGACACAATCGGCCCATTTCGGCTCGAATAGCTTAAGAAGATCTTCAACTGCTCTTGGATTTTCAGTGAAATATTCGTTGGAGCTCCAGTCAATCTCATAGCAAATCGATTTTACAGGAATAGCATCTTGGCGGCTTAGATTGCTTTTTCGAACAACACTAACCAAGTCTGGCTTTTCAGCAAGACCAAAACCCCTTAAATATGTTTGAGCAACATAATGATCTTTAGCCATCCAACACCTCGCCCATCAAGCCTTCCGTCTCTCTTTCCAATACAAGGATATCTTTACGAATTTCCTCAAGGCTTCTCAAAGGTTTACATTTATAAAACTCTTTAGTTAAGTTAATCTCATAACCTATCCTGTCTTTACTCCTATCCATCCACGCATCCGGCACGTGAGGTAGAACTTCGCGCTTAAAATACCTATCGATATCTTCCCCAAGCGGTACCTTTTCACAGTCGCGCAATTCACTATCATGCTCCGGCTTGCCGTCCTTATCCAAGCAAACATCGGCAGTCTCATCCCGCTCAGAGAGGGCATTAAATATCGCGCTCATCACCGATGCCTTAAATCGTAAACCGAGCTCTTCCGTTTTCTTCTCAAGAATCTCAACAAACTTCGGGCGGTTCTTATGAATCTTGCTTGCATCCATTCCCGCAAGCATTCCTAAGATTTGCTTTTGCAGATTTTCGCCTTCTTCAATTTCCTTGAAACCGTCTTTGCCTTTTTTCTTTGACTTGGCAAGATTTAGAAATCCTGCTTCCTGCTTAAGGCATTCGATCCGCTCTTTTGACGTCTGAAAGTTAAGCCGCGATGGCCTCTCAACTGTTACACGCGTATAGCCAAAATATTTATTAGGAAGTATTTTACAGTATTCGCCCGCTTTAAATTCTCCATAAATCTTAGTAATCTTGGCAATATGTTCATCGCTGATTTCATTTCGTTTATTTCCAAGACTGCGCGTCATTTTGTTAAAAAACTCAACCGCGTTAATAAACTGGATCTTGCCTTTACGCTCTTTTTCTTTTCGATTTGTAATGATCCAGATATATGTCGAGATGCCAGTGTTATAGAAAAGTTGATTCGGGAGCGCGATAATCGCTTCGAGCATATCCTTTTCGATGATCTCTTTACGGATCTCGCTTTCACCACTTCCGGCTCCACCCGAAAACAAAGGCGACCCATTAAAAACGATCCCCAAACGCGCTCCGCCGTTCTCCGGCCTCATCTTGGAAATCATGTGCTGTAAGAACAGGAAGGAACCGTCACTGATACGAGGAAGGCCCGCGCCAAAGCGTCCGGAAAAACCTAATTGCTCGTACTCTTTGGTAATTTCCTCCTCGATCTTCTTCCATTCCACGCCAAAGGGAGGATTGCTTAGCATATAATCAAACTTGTCGTCTTTAAGCCCATCCTGCGTAAACGAATTGCCGAATTTGATATGCTCGGTATTCTGCCCCTTGATGAGCATATCGGAATTACAGATGGCGTAAGACTCTGGATTAAGCTCCTGACCGAATACGCGTAAATCTGCATCGGGATTGAGCTCACGCAGGTATTCCTCGGCAACTGATAACATTCCGCCCGTACCGCATGCGGGATCATAGAGTGTTTTGACAATACCTTTCTTTGTAAGGACATCTTTGTCATTCAAAAAGAGAATATTGACCATAAGCCGAATAACTTCACGTGGCGTGAAATGCTCTCCGGCGGTCTCATTGGAGAGATCCGCGAATTTGCGGATAAGTTCCTCAAAGATGTACCCCATCTCGATACTTTGAATCTTGTCGGGATGCAGATCAACTTTGGCAAAGCGCTTGACGATCATATACAAGAGGTTCGATTTATCAAGCCGCTCAATATGATCATTAAAATTAAAATGTTCTAGAATACTGCGGGCGTTTTTGGAAAAGCCGTTGATATAATTTCTAAGATTGGCGGCGATATCGTTCGGATCAGCGACAAGATTCTGAAAATCAAACTTGCTCTTATTGTAGAAAGAAAGTTTCGCTTTCTTCTTAAGCACTGTCTCGGCGGCTTCCGGGGATAAACCTTTGGTCTGTGGGAGATATGACAAGACCGTTGCTTTGGTCGGCTCAAGCACACAGTCCAAACGCCGTAAAACTGTAAGCGGCAGGATTACTCGGCCATATTCGGATTGTTTATAATCCCCACGGAGCAGGTCCGCAATACCCCAGATGAAATTTGCGCTTTCTTTAAAATTTATTGTCACCCTTAATCTCCTTTAAATC